>OMWN01000103.1 GCA_900314765.1 uncultured Selenomonadales bacterium
CTGCCGAATCGTCCCCGAGCAGCGAATCATGCGGCTTGAGGAATTATAGGCACTAATTTTTCACCCACACTTACGGGTGAAGAGCCGCAAAAAATTTCTATAAATGGGAGAATAATAAATGCTCGTTTTGGGTATAGACCCGGGCACGGCAATATGTGGCTACGGATTTGTTGAGGCAGCGCAGGGGAGTCGCCTCATCGCGCATGAGTATGGCGCTATCACGACGAGTCCAAAGGCTCGCATGGAGGACAGGCTCATGAAGCTCTATGATGAGCTCGATGAAATAATCAAAAAATATAAGCCAGAGGCTATGGGCGTCGAGCAGCTTTTTTTCAATCGCAACGTCACGACGGCCATACCCGTCGGACAGGCGCGCGGCATCGTGCTGCTAGCCGCCGCGAAAAATGGCCTGACGCTCGTGGAGCGTACGCCGCTTCAAGTGAAGCAAGCCGTCACGGGCTATGGCAAGGCGACGAAGGAGCAGGTGATTTACATGGTGACGAAGCTCCTTGGGCTCAAAAAACCGCCGCATCCCGATGACACGGCTGACGCGCTTGCCATTGCTATATGCACGCTGCACACGATGAACAGCATTCAATGGAGAAACAAGATTTGATTTCGATAGATTGTTTTAAGGAGCAAAAGCAATGATTGGTTTTTTACGCGGAACGGTGACGCACCTGTTGCCAGAGTATTGTCTGCTGGACGTGGGCGGCGTCGGCTATATGGTCTACATCGCATCATCGACGCGGAGTCGTCTCAGGCTTCACGAGGAGGCCACGCTTTTCACGCATCTCTCCGTGCGAGAGGACGCATTGACGCTCTACGGTTTTTATACGCAGGAGGAATATAACGTTTTCGAGCTGCTCATATCCGTGTCGGGCATCGGACCGAAGGTCGCGCTCGGCATTCTTTCGGCCATCAGCGTTGAGGCGCTCTGCGCCGCCATACACAATCAAAAGCTTGCGGAGCTCACGAAGCTTCCGGGCATCGGCAAAAAATCGGCTCAGCGCATGATACTCGAGCTGAAGGGCAAGGTCTCATCGGACGACGACGCTGTCGAAATGGATGAGACGCATGACGTGATAGGCGACGATCTCATGAGCGAGGCGAGTGCGGCGCTCACGTCGCTCGGCTATTCAGCAGCGGAAATCAATCCTGTGCTGCGTCGTGCCGGCGGCATGAAGACCGTGCAGGAGGTCATAAAGTTTGCGCTTCGCGAGATTGGAGGGGAATAACGCATGGATGCAGGAAATGAAGAAGGACGCATCGTCTCGATGAACGAGCAGGAAAATGACGGCTGGCAGTACAGCCTGCGCCCTCGAAAGCTGTCTGAGTACATCGGGCAGGACAGGGCAAAGGACAATCTGTCCGTCTACATCAAGGCGGCACTGAAGCGCGGCGAGGCGCTGGACCATGTGCTTCTGTACGGGCCGCCGGGACTAGGCAAGACGACACTCGCGGGCATCGTCGCGAATGAGCTCGGCGTGAATTTTCGCGTGACGTCGGGCCCTGCGATAGAGCGCTCGGGTGATCTCGCAGCGCTGCTCACAAATCTCTCGGAGCGTGATGTGCTTTTCATCGATGAAATACATCGTCTTTCTCATGCGGTTGAGGAAGTGCTTTACTCGGCAATGGAGGATTTCGCGCTCGACATTGTCATCGGCAAAGGGCCGTCGGCGCGTTCCATACGGCTTGACATTGCGCCGTTCACGCTCATCGGCGCGACGACGCGGGCAGGCGCACTCGCGCCACCACTGCGCGACAGGTTCGGCGTCATCGAGCGGCTCGACTACTATGAGCCACAGTCGCTCGTCGAAATCATAAAGCGCGCGGCCGAGATACTCGGCATATCGATTGATGAGCGCGGAGCGAAGGAGATTGCTCATCGCTCGCGTGGCACGCCGCGCATAGCCAACAGGCTTTTGAAGCGCGTGCGTGATTTTGCCGAGGTCGAGGGCAGTGGCGTCATCACTGCAGAAATGGCGGACGCAGCACTCGGGCGGCTCGAGATTGACAAAATTGGGCTCGACCGCACGGACAGGCGCATGCTTTTGACGATGATAAAAAAATTCGCGGGTGGCCCCGTTGGACTCGATACGCTCGCGGCGTCCATCAGCGAGGAGACGGACACGATTGCCGATGTGTATGAGCCGTATCTGCTTCAGCTCGGCTTCATCATGCGCACGCCGCGCGGCAGGGTCGTGACGCGGGCAGGCTATGACCACATGAATGTGCCATATCCCGACAATGGCGGCAAAAATAAACAGAACGACTCGTATTACGTCGAAGAGTCGTTGTTTTAACATAGAATGATTTGGTTTTTTAGAAGGTGTGGCAAATGAAACTGTTAATGCACATGTGCTGCGGTCCTTGCTCGTGCTATCCCGTAAAAAAATTGCGCGAGGAAGGCATCGAGCCTGTCGGATATTTTTTCAATCCGAACATTCATCCGTATAAAGAATGGGACCATCGGCTTAAGACGGCGCAGGAATTTGCGGAAAAAGTCGGCATGGAGATACACGTCGACAATAATTACCGCCTGCGCGATTTTTTGAGGCGCGCGCTCGTCGCGGAGGAGACGCCGAATGGCCGCTGCACGATGTGCTACACATGGCGGCTCGGCGAGGCAGCGCGCTATGCCAAGGAGAATGGCTACGACGCGTTCACATCGACGCTTTTTTACAGCATTTACCAGCAGCATGACCTCATGCGCGAGACAGCGGAGCGGTTTGCTGAGCAGTACGGCGTCGCGTTCTACTATGAGGATTTTCGCCCAGGCTGGCAGGAGGGCATAGACATCTCGCATGAGCTCGAGCTCTATCGTCAGCCGTACTGTGGCTGCATATTCAGCGAGGAGGAGCGCTACTCTAGGGCAATCAGAAAAGAACGCAAGAAAAAGTATAAAGCGCTCAAAGCGCAAAGGCTCAAAGAGGCGCAGGAGGGAGAAATCGCATGATGACGAAACGAGTAAGATTGTCATGGGTCGCGATGATGGTTGCGGCGATATTTTTCATCGCAGACGCATTCAGCGTGACGGCATCGGCGGCGCAGAAGGTCGAGCCGAGCAAGCTCGAAATGACGGCAGAGAGCACGTCGCCTGTCAAAGGCAGTACGGGCAAGAGCTCGAACCCGATGCGCGATGCCTCAGACGAGGCGAAAGAGGCTGCGGAAACGGTGGCAGACGCATCCAAGACGGAAGATGTGTCTGATAAAAGTGATGACAAGGAGGATAACAAAAGTTCTGAGGAAAAGGAGACCGTTAAAAGTGGAAGGGACGTCATTGCGGCAGAGCAGAAGCGCAAAAAGCGTGATTTCAGCGCGAAGCCAGAGAAAATGATTCGCGTTGGCCTCGCTACGGGGCAGAGCATGGCGGCCATATCGGCGGGCGATGGTTTCGTTGTTCGCGACGAGTCCACGGGCAAGGGCCTCGAGCAACGTGGCAAGGGCGAGACGCTCATGGTGACCGTGAGGGATCATCAGATGATGCTCAACGGAAAAGCAGTGTCGGCGCGGAAAATACGCATCGCAACGGCGGACGACCGCTCGTCGATGCGTCTCACGTATGCGGGCAACCCGTATCATGGCGAGTTTGTCATCGTGCTCGACGGCAATACGCTTACGGTCATCAATGAGGTCGGGATTGACGACTACATCGGCGGCGTCGTCGATGAGGAAATGGGCGCGGATTGGCCGATAGAGGCGCTGAAGGCTCAGACAGTCGCGGCGCGTACGTTCGCGATGTATTCGATGAAGCGCCACGATGATGAGGGATTCGATGTCTGCGCGACGACGCATTGCCAAGTCTACGGCGGCATTTCGTCGGAGAGCAGGAACGGCCTTTCGGCTGTGTCGGCGACGCGCGGCGAAATCATGGTGTATGACGATAAGCCGATATATGCGGCGTTTCATGCGTCAGCGGGCGGCTGGACCGCTGGCAGCGACGAGATGGGACTCGACGCCGTGCCGTATTTGAAATCTGTCAGAAGCGACGACACATTCGCGCCAGGCTGCCATTGGCAGGAAGAGGTCAGCGTCAATGATTTGTCTATCGCGCTGAGGTCAAATGGCTACGCCATCGGCAAGCTCAAGAAAATCGAGCTGTCACCGCTTGATGACGAAAAAGTCAGCAAAAAATCGGAAATGGCGGGACGCTATCCGTCGGGTCATGTGAAGACGGTGAAATTTATCGGCTCGAACAAAACCGTTGAAGTCGATGGCTATGAGCTGCGCTCGATGTTCGGCCTCAACAGCACATGTTTCGACATACGATATGGCACGAAATCATCCAGCAAGCCAAATACGAAGGGCGTCATCGAAATAAAGCACCCAGCGACAGACCATATCGTATTCGATGGCTATGGCATGGGCCACGGCATGGGCATGTCCCAGTGGGGCGCATACAAAATGGCTCAGACGAAGGGCTATCGCGATATTTTGAATCATTACTACACCAATATTTCATTCAAAAAATTATTTTAAGAGGTAATTGTTTTGCTACTTTCAGATTTTGATTATGATTTGCCGGAGGAGCTTATCGCTCAGACTCCTGTGGAGCCGCGCAATGCGTCGCGGCTTATGGTGCTCGACCCTGTGAATGAGACGATAGAGCATTCTCATTTTTACGATTTGCAGAAGTATCTTGTGCCGGGCGACACGCTGATTTTCAATGACACGCGTGTCATGCCCGCACGTCTTATCGGTCATCGTGAGCCGTCGGGCGGGCGCGTTGAGGTTTTTTTGCTGCGCAGGCTGAATGGGAATGATTGGGAGACGCTTGTGCAGCCTGGCAAAAAGGCGCGCGTCGGCACGGTGATTCGTTTCGGCGATGAGCTGTCGTGCGAGGTCATCGACAATACGGATTTCGGTGGGCGCGTCGTGAGGTTCAGCTACGATGGCATTTTCGAGGAAATTCTCGACAGGCTCGGCGAGACGCCACTGCCACCGTATATCCATGAAAAGCTCGAGGACAGCGAGCGCTATCAGACTGTTTATAATCGCGAGTCAGGCTCGGCAGCCGCGCCGACGGCAGGACTTCATTTCACAAAGGAGCAAATGCAGGAGCTCAAAGATTACGGCGTCAATCTCGGATTTTTGACACTTCATGTGGGTCTCGGCACATTCCGCCCCGTCAAGACGGAGAATATCGAGGAACACCAGATGCACAGCGAGCATTATTCGCTCAGCGATGAGACAGCGAAACTCATCATGGACACGAAGGCAGCGGGCCATCGCGTCGTGGCAGTGGGTACGACGTCGATACGCACGCTCGAGTCAGCGGCGATTGGCAAAAATCAGATTGCGGGCAAATCCGATTGGACGGACATATTCATCTATCCGGGCTACGAATTTAAAATCGTTGACGCCATCATCACGAATTTCCATTTGCCGAAATCGACGCTCATCATGCTCATCAGCGCTTTCGCGGGTCGAGAGTTCGTGCTGAAGGCGTATGCCGAGGCCGTGCGCGAGCGCTACAGATTCTTTTCGTTCGGCGATGCAATGTTCATCCAAACGAAGAATGATGGCAATGTGAAATAGACTTGCGGAAAATTTTTTGCGAAATTTGATATGCGCTGAAGAAGAATAACAGTATATGCAAAAAGAGCAAGCTGCCTTATAGGCTAAGCCTACAGGATAGCTTGCTCTTTTTATGTTTTCAGTCCGACGCTTTTTCTTTAAGCAGCAGGGCCGCGTTTACTACGACGAATACGGAGCCGAAGTTATGCCATAAGGCACCTGTCACGGGCGTCAGTATGCCAAGACAAGAAAGAAGCACGGCAGTGAAGTTGATAATCAGCGAAATGATGATATTCTGCTTTACCTTTGCCATCGCTTTTTTCGCGATCTTGAATAAATAAGGCAGCCGCTTGATATCGTCGCTGACCAAAACGGCATCGGCGGATTCGACAGCTATATCGGAGCCCACGCCGCCCATTGCAATCCCTGCGTATGCGGTGGACAGCGCAAGCGCATCGTTCACGCCGTCGCCAACCATGCACACGTTGATGCCCTTCTTGTTGTAATTTTTTATGAGCGTCATCTTGCCTTCGGGCAGAAGTCCCGCATGTACGTCTTTTATTCCGACGCTCTGCGCGATGGTGTTGGCGGCAGCAACGTTGTCGCCAGTCAGCAATATGGGCGTGATGTTGTCGCTATTGAGCTTTTGAATGGTGCTTTCGGCATCGTCTCGAACGGTGTCAGCGAGTGCGATGAGACCGCTCAGCTTTCCATCGATTGACATGTATATCACGGTCGCGCCCTCGTGATACCATTTTTCTGTCAAAGCATTGGCAAGGCTCGTATCGATGTTGATGCTCTCAAAGAAGTCTGGCTTGCCAACGAGAATATCATGGCCGTTTATCTTTGCGGCGATGCCTTGACCTGCGTGAATTTTTATCTCTGAGGCAGATTCGAGCGTGTCGTCATATTTTTTATAGTGGCTGACGATTGCTTTGCCGAGTGGATGCTCACTTTTCTGCTCTGCCGCTGCTGTGAGGCGCAGAATATCATTTTCCGTCAGCTCAATGGATAGGGACGAAATGCCGACAACGTTTGGTTGACCGTATGTGAGCGTTCCTGTTTTGTCGAATGTGACGGCTTGGATTTTTGATAGCCGCTCCAGCGCGTCTCCTGTGCGAACCAGGATGCCGTACTTCGTCACGTTGCCGATGGCCGCGGCGACAGCTGTCGGTGTGGCGAGGATGAACGCACAGGGACAAAACACGACGAGCACGGTGACCGACCGCATGAAGTCCTGTGTCAGAAACCCAACTGCTATCGCGCACGACAGCGCGATGACGACAAGCCAGCTTGCCCATTTGTCTGCAAGCGCGACGATAGGCGCCTTGTTAGCGTCGGCGTCTTCAGCAATCTTGATCATCCGCTGCAGAGAGCTGTCGTTGCACGTCTTTGTCGCTTTCATTTCAAACGTGCCGAATTGATTGACAGTGCCGCTTATAAGCTCGTCTCCAATTTTCTTGTCAATGGGGATGGACTCGCCTGTCATGACGGATTGATTTATGGACGTTTCACCGGAAATAAGAACGCCATCAACTGGAATCGTTTCTCCTGCAATCACGGAGAGAATATCGCCAACGTTCACTTTTTCGACGGGAACGATGCGCTCTTCTCCGTTCTCAATGACGCGGGCAGTCTTCGGCGTGAGCTTGACGAGACTCTCTACGCCTTTTCGTGCGCGATGCGCGGTATAGTCCTCAAGGAGAGAGCCAATCTGCATGATGAGCGCTACTTCTCCGGCGGCAAACCATTCCTGAGTCGCCACGGAGGCAATCAGCGCCATTGAGACGAGCACATCGGCTTTTATGTCATGCTCATTTATGAGCGCCGTGGTTGCGCCAAAGACGATAGGCACGCCGCACAGGATGATGGCAATCCACGCAATATCAATCGGCAGCATATTGCGGAGCCATCCGCCCAATGACAGCACGAGCGATACAAGTGAAAGAACGGCGCACAATGCCGTCGTTTTCGGTTCGTTTGAAAGCCAGTCTTTTATTATCATGAGTCATTCCCCCTAATGACGGTATTGACGGATAGAATGTCATACCGTATACTTAATCTGCTATCAAACATATTATACGGTAAAATAAAAAGCGACAATAACCAAAACGTGTGCTTTGTACGCTATCGAACAAAATAAGAAAATTGTATGTGAAATCACGTGAAAAATATGCGATGGGGTGATATCATGGACCGCAGACAGAGAAAATCGCGAAAGGCAATCATTGACGCATTTAATAAGTTGCTGACGAAGAAACGCTACTCAGAAATTACTGTGCAGGAGATTATAGATGAAGCAGATGTCAGCCGCAGCACATTCTATGCTCATTTTGAAACGCGGGATGAGCTCCTCAAGGAGATGTGCACGGAGCTCTTTGACCATGTCGTCATGGACCACGGCACTGCGGAGGGCACACACGATTTTTCTGGCACATCGGACGATAAGGAAACAATCATAACGCACATTCTTTACCACATCAGGGACGACACGAACAATATTACTGACATTCTAAGAGGCGAAAGCGGATATATTTTCTTGGGGTACTTCAAGGAATACCTCAAAAAAACATTTGAATTTGAGCTGTCTGCCAAAATCAGAAAATCGGAAATTCCATCGGACTATATCTTGGACTTTATAGCATCTGGTTTCGTTGACACGGTGAACTGGTGGATTCACAATCAGAAAAAACAAACACCCGAGGAAATGGAAAAATGGTATTTCATGGCCATGTCTTCGGTACTGCAATAATAAAAGTGCGCTGCTGGAGAAATAGTCAAACGTATCGTTTATGCTTACGGTCGGAAATGTTTTTGCCACATGTCATTTTCATGTGAGCTTATTATGATGGGGCTAATCACTTTGATGTAGGAGGATTATCATTTGTTCTTCTTGCTTCTTCTGTTGCTGTTTATTGTCGTAGCCGCTTTTGCGTGTTGGGCTGTTTCAGCCGTTGTGCCGCGTGGTCGCGTGACCGTGGCGCGCAGTGTCATACTGCTTTTTGACATAGCGTCGGCGGCTGTGCTCATATTAGGCCGTGGGCTTGTGGAAAGCGATGGCTTATTCGTGCGCATGGGGCTCATCGTGATGGCGATGGTGTGGATGGGAGAGCTCGCGATGAGCGTGCTTGTCACCATCGTGCGGCTCGTGAGATGCATATATCGCCGTGCGCAGTCTGTGGACGATGGCGATGTGCATGACCCAGAGCGAAGGCGCATGCTGAAAGGTGCGATGCTCTATCCGCTCATTGCGGCGGGGAGCAGCGTCTACGGCGGCACAGTCGGAAGGACAAATACCATCGTCCGAGAGTTTGATGTGCCCGTCGATGGCATCGGCGATGAGCTGAAAAATTTTCGCATAGCGCAGATTAGCGACATTCATCTTGGGCCGTTTTACTCTTTGGACGATTTGGAAGCGCTGATGAAGCAGGCAGCTCAGACAAAGGCTGATGCCCTGTGTCTGACGGGCGATATTTTCGATGATGATGCTATCAATGAAGAAGCGGTGAAGCTCATCGACAGGCATGCAGATGATTATCCGCAGGGAATATGGTTCTGCTACGGCAATCATGAATATTTTCGCGACATCGTGCAAACGAATCGTGCGCTCAGAAAGACGCGCATCCATGTACTGAAGGATGAGAAAGCACAAGTGATGACCAGCAAAAGGCCGCTTTATTTTGCCGGCGTCGACTATCCGCACCCGCGTTACGCCTTTGAGGAAATAGAGGCGCGCTCGGCGAAGCGCGTGTTTGACGGCATACCGAAAAATGCTGTGACGATACTTTTGGCGCATCATCCCGATTTCATAGACGACGGCGCAGAGCATGGCGCCACGCTCGTGCTCACTGGTCATACGCACGGCGGGCAGATTGGCCTTTTCGGTGTGTCGCTTGTGCCGCCCGTCTTCAAATATATGCGCGGCATGTACCGTGTCGGCGATACGATTGGCTATGTGCACAGCGGCAATGGCAGCTGGTTCCCGTATAGATTGGGCTGTCCGCCGGAGATTGCCGTGTTCAGGCTGACTGGAAAATGAATTTTTTAGGTGAATTGTGTTGGATACAAAAATTATCGTGACGACTTCGCAACGGCCGAGCGACGAATGTGTTAAGCTTGCCCACGTTGCGGCAGAGAGACTGGGCGGCGTGTTTGTCCAGCGCGCGAAGATGTCGCTCGCTAAGATTCGAGATGAGTACGGTGTGCCGTTCGTCGTCGTGGCGAAGAGCGGCGAGCTCGTGCTGGATTCTGATGATGGCGAGTTTTTCTTTCATCCGTCGATGGCGCATGTGCGCATAAAAAATCTTCGTCATGGCGCAAGCGATCATCTCATCGAGGCGCTAGGCGCTGAGCGCGGCATGAGCATCCTCGACTGCACGCTCGGCCTCGGTTCTGATGCCATCGTCGAGAGCTTCAGTGTCGGTGAGATGGGGCATGTCGTCGGCCTCGAGGCGAGCCCAGTCATTTTTGGTGTTGTGAGATTTGGCCTCGCGCACTACGCGGGCGAGAACGATGCCGTGACGAGCGCGATGAGGCGCGTCGAGGTCGTTCACGCTGACTACATGGACTACCTTGCGTCGCTTCCCGATGATTCATTTGACGCCGTTTATTTTGACCCGATGTTCCGCCATCCGCTGACGAAGAGCGCATCAATGCATCCACTGCGAGCGTTTGCCGACATGCGTCCGCTTTCTCATGAGGCGGTGCGCGAAGCTCTTAGAGTCGCGCGCCATCGCGTCGTTATGAAAGAGAACAGCATGAGCCGCGAGTTCGAGCGTCTAGGCTTTGCGGAGTTCGTCGGCGGCAAATACAGTAAGATTCGTTTTGGCGTCATGAGAAAATAAGAGAGCCGCATTAACGTGAAATGCGTTTTATGCGTTTAATGATGAAATTCGTCTTTCTTTTTGCGCGAAAATCATATATAATATCATCTAATGGGATGTGTACGGACGTTTATTCATTAGCTTTGTTTCATAGCTAGAACGGATTAAAAATCAAGCGAATAAAACGGAATAAGAAATCGAACAAATCATTATCATTAAAAAATCTAATACTGTGGAGGTGTATTTTTTGTCGAAAGGTGGACAAAAACTGCAGATTATTCCCCTGGGCGGATTGGGGGAAATCGGCAAAAATATGACGGTCGTGCGATATGGGGACGAGATTCTTTTGATTGATGCTGGTCTCATGTTCCCGGAGGACGACATGCTTGGCATTGACCTCGTGATTCCAGACATCACATATCTCGTGGAAAATCGCGACAAGGTGAAGGCCATCGTGCTCACGCATGGCCATGAGGATCATATCGGGGCGCTCCCGTATGTGCTGAAGGAACTCGATGTGCCTGTCTATGGCACGAAGCTGACGCTCGGCATATTGTCGGGGCGGCTGAAGGAAAACAATGTATCGTGCGGCAATCTTCATACGGTGGCGCAAGGCGACATAGTGAATATCGGCTGCTTCAGTGTGGGCTTCATACGCGTCAATCACAGCATCCCAGACGCGGTGGGACTCTCCATCAAGACGCCGATGGGCATGATTGTTCATACGGGCGATTTCAAGCTTGACTACACGCCTGTTGATGGGAAAATGACGGATTTCCGTCGATTCTCGGAGCTTGGCAACAAAGGCGTTCTTCTGATGATGGCTGACAGCACAAATGCTGAGCGCGAGGGGCACACGCCGAGTGAGCGCACCGTCGGTGCGGCATTTGACAAAGCATTTCACAATGCGAAGGGCCGTATCATCGTCGCGACATTCTCATCGAATGTGCATCGCATTCAGCAGGTCATCGATACGGCGGTGCGCTATCATCGAAAAGTCGCGGTCCTTGGTCGTAGCATGGTCAATGTCGTGAATATTTCGCTTGACCTAGGGTATATAGATGCGCCTGAGGGCACGATTGTCGATATCGACGAGATAAATAACTACAAATCATCGCAGATTGTCGTCTGCACGACGGGCAGCCAGGGCGAGCCGATGTCGGCGCTCACGCGCATGGCGATGTCGGACCACAGGAAAGTCACGATTGTCCCAGGCGACACGATCATCATTTCGGCGAACCCGATACCGGGCAATGAGAAGCTCGTCTCCCGCACGATAGACAATCTGATGAAGCTCGGCGCGAATGTCATATATGGGCGTGCTGAGGGCGTGCACGTCTCTGGCCATGCGAGCCAGGAGGAGCTCAAGCTCATGCACAATCTCGTGCGGCCGAAGTTCTTCATCCCAGTGCATGGCGAGTATCGTCATCTCGTCTGCCATGCAAAGCTCGCCATGGAGCTCGGCATGCCAAAGGAAAATGTGTTCATCAGCGAGAATGGTCAGATACTGGAGTTCACGCATGACAAGGGCATGGTGGCAGGTCATGTCACAGCGGGTCGCGTGCTCGTCGATGGCCTCGGCGTCGGTGATGTGGGCAACATCGTGCTGCGCGATCGTCGTCAGCTCTCGCAGGACGGCATCCTCATCATCGTGCTCACGATAGACAGAGCGTCTGGCCAAGTCATTGCAGGACCGGACATCGTGTCGCGTGGCTTCGTCTATGTGCGCGAGTCCGAAAATCTCATGGAGGAAGCAAAGGAAAAGGTCAGTCAAGCGCTCGACCGCGCCATGGGCGGACGCATGACGGACTGGGCGACCATAAAGTCTGGCATTCGCGATGCGCTCGGCCGCTATCTCTATGACAAGACGCGTCGCCGTCCGATGATTCTTCCCATTATAATGGAAGTTTAAGCTAAAAAAACGTCGTCACAAGTTGGCGACGTTTTTTTGTTGTGCTTGTAATTGCAATGTGATATAATCGAAAATAGGATAATGTAGTGACGTTACCAAGGAGGTAATGAAGATGCTCGAAGGAATAGGGCGTATCGGTGACTACACGAAGCTTTACAATTTAAAGCAGTCGGCGGAGATTAAAATCTCAACGGGCATGTCTGTCGACCTGAACAAGGGCGACAAGGGCATCAAGGATGCCGTGTCAGAGCCGAAGTCATCGCTTTTTGACAAGATGATGGAGTCGACAAAGGCGACAAAGAAGAAGATCGACGAGGCAAAGACCGCGTCCATCAAGGATAAGTTGAAGCGCGGCAAGAAACTCTCCTCTACGGAGCTGAAGTATCTGAAGGATACGGACGAGGCGCTCTATCGCAAGGCTCAGACCGTGCAGAACGCGCGCGAGGAGCTTGAGCGTGACCTCAAGCGCGCGAAGACGAAGCAAGAGGCAAGGCTCGCGATGGTGCGCGCGGCGATGAAAGTATCGACGCAGGCGGCAATGGCGAATGGAGCGGGAGCATCTGCGAGCGCGACGGGAGCAAATGCGGACGCTGGCGCTGGCGGCAGCGAAGCACTCTCTGCTGGTTCGGCAGGTGCGTCGTCAGTGTCGGCAGGAGAGGGCGCGGCTTTGTCGTCGGGTAACGCTATGACGGCAGGTGGAGCTGACGCCATGAGCGCGGCGGCCGTATCGGGCGAAGGCGGCGCATCGAGCGCTATGGCTACATCGAATACAGCGGCGGCGAGCGGCATGTCCGAGGCAGCGAGCGCGATGAGCGCAGACGGCGCGCAGGCGACGGGAGCGAGCACGAGTGGCGACGCGAGTGCGGCACACGAAGCGACGGCTAGTGAAAATAAGGCAGCGGCTTCATCGGCGAAGATGATGGAGATGCTGAACAGTAATCAAGTTGATGATTTCGACATGACGCCGACGGAGTTCCTCATATTCCGTGCACTCAATGACACGTGGAGCACGTACACGAAAAGCAAGAAATACGATGAAATGCCTGAGAATGATTTTGAGCTCGCGAAAAGGCGCGAGAAAGTGCCGCAAAGCGACGATGATGGGCTCGATGATGAGGATGGAACTGCGCCTGCGTCGTTTGACTTCATAATGGCATCGAAGGCGTATAAAGACGCGATGGATTTGAAATACACAAATTTATAAGATATGAGCATGAGAAAAGGCTGTGACACCAAAATCTGGCGGCACAGCCTTTTTTGCGTCAGTTTTTATTTTTGCCTTTATTTCTGTGGGTAAAATCCGCTCGGTGCATAGTCGAGGTTTACCATGATGTTTTTCATCTGCGTGTAGTGCTCGAGGATGACTTTGTGTGTCTCGCGGCCGATGCCGCTCTCCTTGTAGCCGCCGAAAGGCGCGCCCTCAGGGATCTGATTGTACGTGTTGACCCACATGCGGCCTGTCTCTATGCTGCGTGCGACCTTGACAGCGCGAGCGATGTCCTTTGTCCACACGGCACCGCCGAGACCGTAGCGGCTGTCGTTCGCCATTTTGATGACGTCATCTTCGTCGTGGAACTTGATGACGCAGGCGACAGGACCAAAAATTTCTTCCTGTGCGATGCGCATGTCGTTCGTGACGTTCGTGAAGAGCGTCGGGCGCATGAAACAGCCATTTTTGAGCTCGCCGTCTGTGAAGCGCTCGCCGCCGCAGGCGACAGTCGCGTCTTCTTTTTTCGCGAGCTCGACGTAGCCGAGGATTTTCTTGAGCTGTGTCTCGCTTATCTGTGCGCCCATCTGTGTGTCGTCGAGCCACGGCAGATTGACGTTGACTTTGTTGAAAGCGTCGATGAGTGCGGGGACGAATTTGTCGTAGAACGTGTCCTGCACGAATATGCGGCTGCCAGCGCAGCAGACTTGCCCTTGATTGAACAGAATGCCGAGCTGCGCGCCGTCGATGGCTTGCTCGAAGTCGCAGTCGTCGAAGAAAATGTTAGCGCTCTTGCCGCCGAGTTCGAGCGTTGCAGGGATGATGCGATTTGCCGCAGCGAGCGCGATGCTCTTGCCGACTTCCGTTGAGCCCGTGAACGCGAGCTTCGCAAATCCCGGATGCTCGAGCATGTACTGGCCGGATTTGGAGCCGGCGCCGGTGATGACGTTGAAGACGCCCGGCGGCAGCACGCCCTCAGTGAGACGCGCAAGCTCGAGGATGGAGAGGCTCGTCTCTTTCGATGGCTTTATGACAGTGCAGTCGCCAGCGGCGAGCACAGGCGCGAGCTTCCAAGCGCCCATGAGGAACGGAAAGTTCCACGGGATGATTTGGCCGACGACGCCAATCGGCTCGCGCAGAATGAGCGAGAGAAACTTTTCGCCAAGCACGGATGCGCTGCCTTCATCGGCCACGATGCACGATGCGAAATAGCGGAAGTGTGCAGCCGACATCGGTATGTCGACGTTGAGCGTCTCGCGAATCGGTTTGCCGTTGTCGAGCGTCTCGACCATTGCGAGGTGCTCTTTGTTCTCGTCGATGATGTCAGCGATTTTGTTCAGGAGTGCCGCGCGCTCCTGCGGTGTCGTGTGGCGCCATGATTTGAATGCTTCCTGTGCAGCCTTCACGGCAGCGTCCACATCTTCGCGCGTTGCCTGTGCGACCTCCGCGAGCGCTTTGCGGTTCGCTGGGTTCGTCGCCGTGAACGTTTTGCCGTCAGAGGCGTCGTGCCACTCGCCACCGTAAAAGAGACCATATTTTTTATTGAGCTTTACATTTTTGTCCATTTCATTTCCTCCTGAAATATATTATTGTTAATTGATTGCCAACTGATGGTGTAGATTATATAATGTGATTGAGCCTAATAAAAGTATCAATCATTGATTATTTTTTAGTATCAGATAAATGAAGGCAGGAGAATCAAAATGCTCACTTATGATATTTCAGCGCGTGGCAAGACGCCGCTTTATGACTATATCTATCAATGCATCAGGCGCGACATCATCGAGGGGAAGCTGTCGAGCGGAGAGCGTCTGCCATCGAAAAGACAGCTTGCTGAGCATCTTCACGTTGGCGTCATCACCGTGACGAATGCGTATGCGCAGCTCGTCACGGAGGGCTATGTCACGAGCGAGGAAAAGCGTGGATATTTCGTCGCTGATGTGAAGCGTTATCGTCAGCCAGCGACTAAGAAAACACCTAAAACGAAAAATAAAATAGAACCAGATACAGGCATCATTGCAGATTTTCGCATGAATAGGCCAAGACGAAAACTTTTCCCTGTCGCGATGTGGAACAAGCTCATGCGCGAGACGCTTTCGGAGGGTGGCGACGCGCTGTGGCGGACGGTGCCGTGGAATGGCCTCGTTGAGCTGCGTGAGGCGTTGTCTCAATATCTGCGCGAAAATCGCGGCATAGAGGCAACGCCGGAGCAGATCGTCATCGGCGCAGGGACGGAGTATCTCTATGGTCGGCTCATGCAGCTCTTTGGGCGCGCGACGACATTTGCCATAGAGGACCCAGGCTATAAAAAATTCGGAGTCATCTCCGAGAGCTACGGCGCGCCGTGGAAATATGTGCCAATCGACAGCGCTGGACTTAAGATTGACGCGCTCGAGGAGAGCGGCGCCGATGTCGTGCATCTTTCGCCCGCGAATCATTTCCCAACGGGCATCGTGATGCCCATCACGCGCAGGCTCGACCTCTTCGAGTGGGTGAACCGCGTGAAGAAGCGATACATCATCGAGGACGACTACGACAGCGAGTTTCGCTACACGGGAAAATTCATTTTGCCGCTCTATGCTGAGGATACGCAGGGCAAAGTCATCTACCTCAATACATTTTCAAAGAGCATAGCGCCGTCGCTCCGCATCAGCTACATGGTGCTGCCCGAGCCGCTGCTAAGGCGCTACCGCGAGACGCAGAGCTTTTACTCTTCGACAGTGTCGAGCTTCGAGCAGGCGACACTCGCTCGCTTCATCGCGCGCGGATTTTTCGAGCGCCACCTCGCGCGCCTCAAAAAATATTATCGCGAGCAGCGGGCGGCGATGCTTCACGCGCTCAAATGCTCGCCGCTCATCACAAGTGGTCGCGCCGTCATCATGGAGCGTCGCGCGGGGACACATTTTCTTCTGCATGTCGATACGGAGCTGAGCCGCTCAGCGATAGAAGAGCGCGCCAAAGAACGCGGCATCGCGCTTTCGTTTTACGCCGATTATTTTCATGCACCGCTTAATGAAGAGGGCGTCACGCTTGTCATAAACTACGCGGCCATAGCGCGCGACGCGATAGAAGATGTCGTGTCGAGGCTCTGCGATGTGTTCGAGTGACATGTTGTTTCCAGCCTGCATGATTTTCAGTGTGCATCGAAATTTCAACGTGGATTTCGATGGTGTCTCATAGGTTTAAAACTCTTTTGAACAGAATTTATGATTAATCGTTTAATTTCCCACAACTTGAAAATTTCTGCTATAATATTAAATAGTCTACCTAAATTTCATAGAAAAGAGCGAATATAAATGTTTGAAGTGTTCAAGTCCAAGACGAAGGCTGTGGCTTTGGCTGCGGCTTTGTTTCTCATAACGGGGGCGGGGAGCGCGTATGCGGCGGGCACGTCGTCGGCTGATGTGCCGGATGAAAAAATCACGATTAATCTCGCGAGCCGCATACTCACGTTGTATAAGAACGGCAAGAAGGTCTATATGTATCACATCTGCGCGGGCACGGAGAAGACGCCGACGCCTGTGGGATATTACTCGATAATGGACAAAGAGGAAAATCCGAAGTGGATTGACCCGAAGGATCCAAAGAAGGTCATAGAGTCGGGCGAGGACAATCCGCTCGGCTATCGCTGGATGCAGTTTAATGGGACGTACGGCATTCATGGCACGAATAAGCCTGAGTCCATCGGCACGTATGCGTCAAATGGCTGCGTCAGACTCTACGAAGAGAATGCGGAGCAGCTTTTCGACGCCGTCGATATTGGTACGCCTGTGGAAGTCGGCTACGACAGACTCGTCATAGAGCGCCTTGATGACGGTATGGTCGTTTATTACATTTACCCCGACGGCTATGAGAGGCAGCCTCTTGACACGCAGTCGGTGCGCGCGTCGCTCGCGGGCTACGGGCTGTCGCCATTTTTGAGCGATGATGAGATTGCAGAGAAAATCGCGCTGTCTGATGGCAATCCGACGTACCTCGGCAGAGTCTACCGCACGGAGGTCGATGGCAAGCGCGTCTCCGCCAACTCGGTGGAGCGCGACGGCGTCATATATGTCATGGCACTGCCTGTGTCGGTTGTGACGAAGACGAAGGTCACGTGGGACATGGTGGACGGACTCGCGATGACGACGCGTGGCACGGTGCCGGGGTATGATTTCGGCGGCAAGCTCTATGTGGACTCAAGCGACATGGCGACATTGTTTGGACTCTCAGCGAGGCTCGATGGATTGACGCTGAAGCTCGAGACGATACCTGCGCCAGCACCAAGCGTGGAAGAGGCGAAACCTTCTGCGGGTGGCAGCGCTGCGATGGGCGCAGAAGTGAAGGCAGATGCGAAAACCGAGACTAAGGCAGATGCAAAGGGAAGCGCCACGGCTGATGTGATGAAAAATGATGATAAAGCGTCAAAGACAGACAAGAAGGAAAATAAGAATGTGACTGACGATAATGCCAAGGCAAAGGTGACGACTGAGGTGTCGAAATGAAAAAGCGTCTGATGATACTGGACGGGAGCAGCCTGTTTTTCCGCGCTTTTTATGCGTTGCCGCTCTTGACGGCGCCGACGGGCGAATATACGAATGCCATATTTGGCTTTGCCAATATGATGGTGAAGATGATTTCGGACTATAAGCCCGACAAGATGGTCGTGGCATTCGATAAGAGTCGCCACACGTTTCGTACGGAGCTTTTTGCCGACTACAAGGGCACACGCGACAAGACGCCGGACGAATTCAAGGCGCAGGTGCCGCTGCTGCGTGATTTTCTCGAGTGCTTTGGTGTTCCGTTTATCGAGATTGATGAGTTTGAGGCCGATGACATCATCGGCACGCTCGCCACGAAAGCTGCGGCGGATGGCGGCTATGAGGTATTCATCGTCACGGGTGACCGCGATGAGCTGCAGCTCGTGCGCGATGGCGTGAGCGTGCTGTTCACGCGTCGCGGCATATCGGAGATTGAGCTTTTTGATGAGGCCGCATTTCGAGCGAAATACGGATTTGCGCCGATACGCCTCATTGACCTCAAGGGGCTCATGGGCGACACGTCTGACAATATTCCTGGCGTTCCGGGCGTTGGCGAGAAGACGGCGACGAAGCTCCTGCTCGCGTACGAGAGCCTCGAAGGCGTGTATGAGCATATAGATGAAGTGGCTGGCAAAAAGCTCAAGGAAAAGCTGCAGGACAATAAAAAGCTGGCAGAGTTATCGAAAAAGCTCGCGACCATCGTGACGGATGCGCCCGTTGAGTTTACGCCTGATGAATACGATGTGAAGCCAGATGCGGCGAAAATCAAGGCGTATTGCTCGCGTTATGATTTGAAGGCCGTGCAAAGAAATATCGACAAGATTATCGGTGAGCCCGTGCTCGATTTTGGCGCGCCTTTGACAGAGGAAGGCACGTCATCATTTTCAGCGCGCGAGATAAAGACGAAGGCAGATTTTGAGGCTTTCGCGAATGAGGCAAGGAGAAATGAGCGCTTTGCTTTTTCGTGTGAATTTGCGGGAAATGCGCCGCATCGCTCCGTGAAATCCATTGGCCTCTGTGCGGCTGATGATTGCGCTTATGTCCTGCCAACATCGGAAGCGTGGGGCGATGTGATTGCGTTTATCAATGATGGAAGCAATACGATTGAACGCGCGACGATAGACCTCAAAAATTGGTATCAGGCGGGCGGCAATGGCGACGTCAAATATTTTGACATCATGGTCGCGGCATATCTCATTGACCCGACGCTCGGCAGTAAGGACGTTGCACATTTGAGTGGCATGTGGCTCACAGATGTGCCGAAGCTGAATGACACTGCTGAGCCCGTGAAGCGCGCGTGGCAGGCAATGATGGCAGACAGACTGGTGCCCATCATGCGCGAAAAAATGAACGACGGCTTAAAGCGTCTCTATGACGACATAGAGTTCCCGCTCATTCGCGTGCTCTCTGACATGGAGACGATGGGCATATATGTCAATCGCGCGAAGCTAGAGCAGCAGGGCGTTGTCGTCGGCGATACGATAGAGCACCTTGAGGCGGATATATATGGCCTCGCGGGTCATGAATTCAACATAAATTCGACAAAGCAGATGGGCGAGGTGCTTTTCGATGAGATTGGCTTAAAGCCGCTGAAAAAAACGAAGTCCGGCAAATATTCGACGAATGTTGAAGTGTTGGAAAGCCTGCAGGGCGAGCATCCCATCATCGAAAAAATTCTCGCGTACCGCATGTGGACGAAACTCAAATCAACATATATAGACGCAATCGACGGGCTGATTGACGGAGACACGAAGCGCGTGCACACGACATTCAATCAGACAGTAACGGCGACGGGCAGGCTCTCGAGCTCTGACCCAAATCTCCAGAATATCCCCGTGCGCACGGAAGAAGGCAAGATGATACGAAGCTTTTTCGAGCCAGGCGATGGCTATGATTATTTGCTTTCCGCTGACTACTCGCAGATAGAGCTCCGAGTGCTCGCTCATTTTTCGGGCGACTCTGCATTCATAGACGCATTTCAGCATAATGAAGATGTCCACGCGCGCACGGCGTCAGAGGTGTTCGGTGTGCCCATCGATGAGGTCACGCCGCTTCAGCGTCGCCACGCGAAGGCCGTAAATTTCGGCATCGTCTACGGCATCAGTGATTTCGGCCTTTCGAAAAGCCTCGGCATCACGCGCAAGGAGGCCGCTCGCTACATCGATAGCTATTTTGAAAAATATCCCGGCGTGAAGTCGTTCATAGACAAGGTCGTGGCGGATGCGCATGAGAATGGCGGCGTCACGACGATGTTCGGCCGGCGGCGCGATTTGCCCGCGATAAAGAGCAAAAATTTCAATCAACGGTCGCTGGCAGAACGCATGGCCATGAACACGCCCATACAGGGCACGGCGGCGGACATCATAAAGCTCGCGATGATACGCGTGGACCGCATGATAAAAGAGGCGGGGCTGAAGAGTCGCGTGTTGCTTCAGGTGCACGATGAGCTCGTGCTCGAAGTCGTGACAGAGGAAATCGATGCGGTGAAAAAGCTGCTGCGCGAGGCGATGGAGCACGTCGTGGAGCTCAGAGTGCCGCTCGTCATCGATATAAATATCGGCAAGAACTGGGCAGAGGCGAAGTGATATGAAAGTTTTAGGACTCACAGGTGGCATCGCCAGCGGCAAGAGCACGGTGTCCAATAGACTGAGAGAAAAGCACAACGCCATCGTCATAGATGCGGACAAAATCGCGTGGGAGCTCGCGGAGCCGCATAAGCCGCTGTGGGAAAAATATGTGGAGCGCTATGGCGACAAGATTTTGCTGCCCGACGGGACACTCGACAGGCCAGCGATTGGCAAAATCGTATTCGCGGACAAAGATGAGAAGAAATGGACGGACGACATGGCGCATCCGCTCATAAAAAATGAAATCTTGTCGCGTATTGAGCAGCACAAAGACGCGGGTGCGGACATCGCCGTGCTCGATGTGCCGCTCCTGTACGAGGTGCATTGGGAGCCGCTGTGCGACACCGTTTGGGTCGTCTATGTCGATGAGGAGACACAGCTGAGGCGCCTCATTGAGCGAAACGGCTATACGGAAAAGGTGGCGCGTGACCGCATCGCGTCGCAGATGGCGATGGCTGAAAAGCGCGCCAAGGCGGATGCGGTGATTGACAACATGGGCTCGCTTGACGACACCATGCGTCAGGTCGATGATGAGTGGAAACGATTAAATGAAAAGTGAAATCGTAAGCAATAGATGTGACAAATGATGCAAGTGATGATTGACAATGCAAACGATGATAAAGGCAGCAAAAGGCAAGGGGAATGATGCCGTGGCGTTGAATGGCACAGAGGATAACAGCATTGAAAGAAAAATAGCGCGCGACACAGAGAAACGAAAAACATATTCGATTTATTTTGCCGCATTCCTCATCATCCTCGCGGTGCTGATATATGGCGTGAGCCTCATTGAGCCCGTGCAGAAAAAATATATTTACCCATTTCCGCACCAAAATCTCATTCAGCTCTATGCCGATGCCAATGGCGTCGATACGGCGCTCGTGGCGAGTGTCATCATGAACGAGAGCAAATTTCGCGAGGACGTGCACTCGCACAGAGGCGCGGTCGGGCTCATGCAGATCATGCCCGAGACGGCGCAGTGGATAGCGGGGCGCATGGGCGATGATGATTTCACAATAGAGAAGCTGCACGACCCTGAGACGAACATACGGTACGGAGTCTGGTACTTGGCAGAGCTCGAGCGCGAATTCGAGGGGAACGAGGTGCTTGCGCTCGCCGCATACAACGCGGGGCGCGGGACGGTCTGGGACTGGTATGATGAGCGCGGGTGGACGATGTCGTTTCATGCGCTCTCCGATATACCGTATCCCGAGACGCGCAATTACGTGAAGAATGTGCTCAAGTGTCGCGATAAATATAAAAAGCTCTACGAGAATGTAAAGTGAAATGACTATAACGTGATTTTGTTCAGTTGAGGTATTGCTGATGTATAAATACTGCATAGCTCCAAAGAAGACGAATGTGTTCGCGCATTTGCTCGAGGGTATGGAGCTCGGCAAAGAAAACGAAAATATGGTGCGATGCTCGTTCATTCGTCATGTGGAGATTTCAGACGATGCCATGACGTGGGAGATTGTCATCGAGACGCCGACGGTTTTCGATGAGGATTTCGTCGGAAAGGCGGAAGCGTTCATTGCGGAAAAATGCGGCATAAAGAGCGTCATCATATATCAGCATGTGAGAGACCTCGCGTCTTCGCTTGATAAGATATGGGGCGCCATCGTGCGCGAAATAACAGAGAAAGCGCCCGTGCTGAAACCGCTCATGAGCGTTGCGGAGCGCAAGGTGAGCGACGCTAAGGTGACGGTGCGCATAGGCAGCGTGCTTTCGGGCGAGCTCATGAAGCGCAGCAACGTGGCAAAACGCTTGCAGAACATCATACAGAGGATGACAGGCTGCTTTGTCGATGTTGTCATAGAGGCGTATGACGGCGGCGCGGTGAACGGCGTCGACAGCGATGCGGTGATCGCGCGCACGGAGGCATATCGCGAGGCCGTGAAGAAGGAGCGCGAGATACGCGCGGACGCGGGAGAGCACTTTAAGCCGTCGACACCAAAATCTCAGCGCGCGTCGGCGAGCGGCTCGTCCAGCGCGGGCGGCTATGGCGGAGGCAAATCGGGCGGCAGAGGTCGCGGCAAAAAGCAGGAGACCGCGCCAGGGTGCCTGTTTGGCAGCGGCGTTGACGGTGAGCTCACGGCGATTGACGACATCGGCAATGAATCAAAGAGCGTCATCATCATGGGCATCATCGAAAAAGTTGACTCGCGTGAGCTGAGGCAGACAAATCTCTTGTTCTTCGATATTGCCGACGAGACGCAGGGCATCAGCGCAAAGGCTTTCTTCCGCGACAAAGAGGAGTTCGAGCGCGTTCTAGATGCGCTGAAAGTCGGGCTTCAGGTGCGCGTGCGCGGATCGGTGCGCTTCGATACGTTTTCCAATGACCTCGTCATCTTCGCGGACAGCATGAAAATCGAGCCTATAAAGCTGCGCGAGGACAATGCCGAGGTAAAGCGTGTGGAGCTTCACGCACATACGCAGATGAGCCAGCTCGATGCCGTCGACTCTGCAAAGGATCTCGTGTCAACGGCGGCGCGGTGGGGATGGCCAGCCGTCGCGATAACGGATCACGGCGTCGTTCAGGCGTTCCCAGAGGCGATGAACATCGTCATTGACAAAAAGCTTTCCATAAAGGTCATATACGGCATGGAAGGCTACCTCACAGGCGACGACTACAAGCAGAAAATTGCGAACCATATCATCATACTCGCGAAGAACATGGAAGGGCTGCACAATCTTTATAAGCTCGTCTCGCTGTCGAATTTGAGATTTTTCTACTACAAGCCGCGCATCCCGAAGAAGATTCTCGCAGAATACAGAAATGGTCTCATACTAGGCTCAGCCTGCGTCGCGGGCGAGCTCATGAGAGCGATTGTCGCGCACGAAAGTGAAGAAAAGCTCATTGAAATCGCGAGTTTCTACGATTATCTCGAGATACAGCCGATACAGAACAATGAATTTTTCCTCAGGAGCGACAAATATCCCGACATCAATACGCTCGACGATCTGAGAGCGCTCAATCTGAAAGTCGCGGAGCTCGCGAAAAAAATGGGCAAGATGCTCGTCGCGACGTGCGACGTGCATTTCCTCAATCCAGAGGACGCCATTTATCGCGCGGTCATCCAGTTCGGCAACGGCTACAAGGACGAGGCGGAGAACCAGCCGCCGATTTTCCTCAGAACGACGGACGAGATGCTCAAGGAGTTTGACTATCTCGGCGAGGAGCTCGCGTATGAGGCCGTCGTCACAAATCCGCGCAAGATTGCCGATATGATAGAGCGCATACAGCCAATCCCTGACGATGACAAGCTGTATTCGCCATCGATACCGGGCGCGGACGAGGAAATAAAGACGATGTCTTATAGCAGGGCTCATGCCATGTACGGCGAGAACCTGCCAAAAATCGTGCAGGATCGCATTGACCTCGAGCTCAAGCCCATCATCGGGCATGGCTTCTCCGTGCTGTATCTCATCGCGCAGAGGCTCGTCAAAAAATCGAACATGGACGGCTACCTCGTCGGCTCGCGTGGTTCTGTCGGCTCGTCGTTCATCGCGACGCTGACGGGCATCACGGAGGTCAATCCGCTGCCGCCGCATTGGCGCTGTCCGCATTGCCAGTACAGCAAATTCGTCACGGATGGCTCGTATGGTTGCGGCTACGATCTGCCGGACAAGGACTGCCCCGTATGCGGCACGCCGATGGTGAAGGATGGCCACAATATTCCGTTCGCAGTCTTCCTTGGATTCGACGGCGACAAGGTGCCAGATATAGACCTAAATTTTTCGGGCGTGTATCAGCCCGTCGCTCATAAATACACGGAGATTCTTTTTGGCAAGGATAACGTCTACAAGGCAGGCACGATAGCAACGGTCGCCGACAAGACGGCGTACGGCTTCGCAAAGCATTTCTTTGAGAACAAGGGCGAGAAGAAACGCGACGCGTATATACAGCGCATCGTCAACGGCTGTCTCGGCACGAAGCGTACGACGGGTCAGCATCCTGCCGGCATCATGGTCGTGCCGCGCAACATGGATGTGCATTTCTTCACGCCGGTGCAGCATCCTGCGGACAAAAAAGACAGCCCGATTGTCACGACGCATTTTGATTATCACTCCATATCGAGCCGACTCGTCAAGCTTGACATACTCGGCCATGATGATCCGACGGTCATAAAGATGCTCGAGGATGTGACGAACCGTGATCCGAAGACGATACCGTTTGACGATCCCGCGACGCTGTCGCTTTTCCATTCGACGGAGGCGCTCGGTCTCACGCCGGAGGAGCTCGGCGCGACGTCTGGCACGTTTGGCATACCAGAATTTCGCACGAGCTTCACGCGCCAGATGATAGATGATACGCATCCGTCATGTTTCTCTGACCTCGTGCGCATATCGGGATTTTCGCACGGCACGAATGTCTGGCTCGACAACGCGCAGACGCTCATCAGGGGCGGCACGTGCACGTTGCACGATGCCATATCGGCGCGCGATGACATCATGAACTATCTGATGCAGCACGGCGTTGACCCGCTGCTGTCGTTCAACATCATGGAGAAAGTCAGAAAAGGCAAAGGCGCAAAAATTTTGACGCCCGAAATCATCGATGGACTATTGAAATGCGGTGTGCCGCAGTGGTACATAGACTCGTGTCTCAAGATAAAGTATCTTTTCCCGCGCGCTCACGCCACGGCGTACGTCATGATGGCGTATCGCATAGCGTATTGCAAAGTGCATTATCCGCTCGCGTTCTACGCGGCATATTTCTCCATACGCGCGGACGCATTCGATGCGAATATCGTGGCGGGCGGCAAGAACGTCATAAAGACGAAACTCAAGGAGCTCACGGCTATTGAGAAGCCCGATGACAAGCAAAAGGAACTCATCATCGTGCTTCAGCTTGCGTGGGAGATGTATTTGAGAGGCTACTCGGTGGAACATGTCGACCTTTATAGGTCGCTCGCCGACAAATTCATCATACTCGACAAATCTCTGCTGCCGCCGTTCACGTCGCTGAAAGGTTTTGGCCTCGTCGCGGCAAAAAGCGTCGTCGAGGCGCGCAAATATGGAGAGTTCACATCGATCGCTGATCTCAAGAAACGCGCCGCTGTGTCAAAGACAAACGTCGAGCTTTTGAGAGACCACGGATGTCTTGACGGCATGGCGGAGAGCGATCAGCTTGAGCTGTTCGCTTGAATGTAAAGGAGTGGAGCAAAATGATAGTGAAGGATTTGGCAAATGGCAGCTGCGCGGTTTGCGGCTCGGGCGACGCCGTGAAGCAAATAGATTTCGAGAAGGATAACGTGGCGGCTGTTTCTCTTTGCAAGCGTTGCAGGGCAATGCTTTTGGCTGAGCTTGCGAATGTGGCAGCGGATGAGGCTGGCGCAAATGAAGCGCCCAAGCCGCGCGAGCAGAAATTCACGCGAGAGAACGAGGCCATCATCGAGGCAGCGGCCAACATGACAGAGGCGGAGTTCGAGGACAAATACCTCACGAATGAGATAGACCGCGTCGTTTTTGAGTACGTGCGCGGCTACGGAGAAGCTGATATGGCAAGCGAGGGCATCGGACTCGTGACGCTCATGATGGATGGCAGCGCATCCGAGGCAGACGTGGAGCATCATCTCGATGGCCTGTGCGAGCGTGGGCTCATTTACCGCGTCACAGGCAAAAATGGATGGTACGGCGCAAAATATCATTTTAAGGATGAGTGAGCAATACAAAATTTTCATTGATAGCCGCAAAATTCATGAAAGCGACGAGCACTGATTATATTTTTGTGACGTCGGCTGTTATATGTGATATAATTTTAAAGTTCAAAATGTTTTCAAAGAGATGCGTGACAGGGTGTAACAGGGAGGTATTCATATATGAGACGATGGCTTTGCGCGGCGTGCGCGGGTGCTGTTTTGCTGACGGGCTTTTTCAGCGCTGCGCCATGCGCTGAGGCGAGGATTGGCACGGAGATTGGCGTATATTTCCCGACGGGCGGCGGAGGAAGTCACAGCGACAGCGATGACAGAAGCTATGCGTCGCTGACGTTTGGCAAGGTCGTCGAGGAGCTCACGGTTGAGGAGAAAAGCGGCAGGCTTCTGATGAAGCTGCGCGTCACGAATGAGTCGGATGATCCTTATACGGTCGAGCATCGCGATGGGCAGGTTTATGATTTCGTCGTGCTTGACAAGCACGGCAATGAGCTCTATCGCTGGTCGGATGGCATGGCTTTCACGCAGGCGCTTACGTCGTCGACGGTCGATGCGCATGATTCTGTCACGTATGAGGCGGAAATAAAGCGCAAGGATTTCAAAAAAATAAAAGACGATGCGGTGCTCGTCATGGCTTTCATCAAGGATACGGACTTCACGCTTTCGACAGATGTGCCGGACACTGATGGCGGCACGAGCGGCGGCGCGGCCATTCACGGCGCAATCATCATCGGCAACGGCGCGAGCGGCGGCTATCCGTGGTGGTAAATTCATAGGCATAAGCGTGAATGACGGGAGGCTTCGACAATGAAAAAACGTATATTGATTGGCGTTGTTATTCTGATATTGGCGGTCGTGATCGGCGTTGCCATCGTGATTTTTGTCACGCACGAAAGCGCGGCTCCGGCTCAGCCGGCTGAGCAAAAGACCGAGGAGCAGGCGAAGCCTCAAAAGGATAAATACGAGGAAGCAAAGCTCAAGAGAAAGCAGGAGCAGGAAGCTGACAAAAAGTTTTCCGCGCTCATAGACGAAGGCAACAAGGCACTTTTTTCGGACAGAACGAAGGCGGACAAGGCGTTCAAGGATGCGCTTGACTACGCGAGGACGGACGAGCAGAAATTCAAGGCGTGGGCAGGGCGCAACATTGTCGCGAAGCTCCTCGAGAATGGCGATGTGGAGAGCATTGCCGCCAAAAACATGATGGAGCTCGCGAAGACGGACCGCGAGAAGGCAAACGCGCTTGAGGCCACGGCTGACGCCGCAGTGCTAATGAAGGATTATCAGACAGCTGTCAAAAGCTATCACGAGGCTGTCAATTATCATAAGAAAAACAAAAATATCGACATGGCGTGGACCGCGCTCATGGAGGAGGCACGCATCATGCGCCAATACATCGGCGACTTTGATGGCGCTGAGAAGGCCATGACAAGCGCGTGGGACATCGTCGAGAAAAGCAGCATGGATGAGGGTGAGAAAAATCACGCTAAGTGGAATATATGCATAAACCGCGCTGATGCGGCGCGGCTCGTCGGCGACGCGAAGGGGCAGGTCAAGTGGAACCGCGAGGCCGTAAAGTATGACCCATCGTGGCAGACAACGGCGGACATCGTGGAAAACGAGCTCAGGAGCAAGGGGCTCATCGAGTAATCGCAAGAGTGAAGGGAAGTCAGATATAATTTGGTATCACGGACAAAATACAAGGTCAAATTCTACGACACGGACCTCATGAAAGTCATTCATCATTCAAACTATATAAGATGGTTCGAGATAGGGCGCGTCGAACTTCTGAGAAAGGTGGGCGTCACGCTCGAAGAGATGATGGACGACGGCTATGTTTTTCCGATAACGGAGGTCGAGGCGAAGTTCCACCACCCGGGCACGTTCGATGATGAGCTCATCATTGAGACGACGCCGACGGCACTGACGAAGGTGAAGATGGAGTTTGACTACCGCATCATACGCATGGACGGCGACAAGGAGACGGTGCTCGTCACGGGACATACGCAGAATGTCTACACGAGCATGAAGACAGGCCGCATCACGAGGCTCCCAGAGAAATATATGGTGAGGTTCGCGAAGGCAATGGAAGAATAAAAATCAAAAAATTTAGGAGGAAAAATCTTGCTGACAACAATTTTGGCTGTGGTTGTTTGCGTTGTTGTGCTGCTCGCAGTCATCATAAAAGTATTCTTTTCAATCGAGGGCGACCCAGAGGTTGTCGTCGACACGAAAAATCGCACGAAGTTCACGGTGACGAAGAAGGACGATAAGAGCGTCACGCTCACGTCGAAGGTGGAGTTCAAGAACATCGGCAAGCAGTGCTCGACGATTGTCGATTGCCTCGTGAGGCCGCAGCTCCCGTTTGAGCAGTACGATGGCATCGATGCGCGCGCGAAAGCGGAGGTCGATGGCGTACCGCGCGAGGATGATTACTTCGAGGCGTATCTTATCGAGAAGCATGAGTCCATTTTCATCAATGTGATTGTGCGTCTCGCAGCGAGAAAAGGCATGGATATCGACACGGCGCTCTCGCACATGGTGGATTTGCCGCTCGACATCATCACGACGCAGCTCGGCAGGAGACCGTGGTGGATGTCAAAGGACCGAATCATCCTGGCTGCGGAGGAAATCTCTGAGGCAACAGGCGTAAAGCTCGTAAAAGAATAAGGAGCGCATCTATATAATGGCAAAAGACAGCAAATTTGAAATCATCCCTGTGCCGACGCGCATATTGACGCACAAGGATGACATCGTGGATGAGATAGAAAAATACACGAAGGGCAAGATAGGCCCCGATGACGTCGTGTCCGTCGCGGAGAGCGTCGTCGCAATCACGCAGAACAACATGATTCGCCCCGAGGACATGCATTATTCGTGGCAGGCAAAGTTCTTCTGCAGATTTTTCCCAGACGTCGGCAGCCTCGCGGCGCCGCATGGCCTGCAAGTGCTGATGAATGAGGAAGGCACGTGGCACGTCGTCTTCTCGCTTTTCCTTGGCTTCCTCGCGAAGCTCGTGGGCAAGGCGGGCGTGTTCTATCAGCTCGCGGGCGCGCAGGCCGCGCTCATCGATGACGTGACGGGCACGATGCCGCCGTACGACAAGCACATCGTCCTCGGACCGAAGCACCCAAACGAAGTCGTGAAGAAGATAAAAGAGCGCATTGGCTCATTCGGCGCGGCCATCATCGACGCGAACGACTTGAAGCGCGCGCTCGTCGTCGGCGCGACGGACGGGCTCAAAAAAGAAAAAGTGTCGCAGGCGCTCATTGACAATCCATTTGGCAACGCGTCGCAGAAGACGCCAATCGTCATTTTGAAAAATTTCCGTCAATATCAGGAAGCATAAAAGCGAATAAATAAAAAGATTAGGGTATGCTCTGGTGTGAATGATGGATATATGGCTGATGAAGTGCAGTGTAACTGATGTAAACAGAGGTGAGGTATGACTGCGATATGCATAATGCTCACACTGATTCTTTAAAATAAATTGATTTTTTGCGCCGTCTGTATTACTATGTATAATAGTCGTATCTTGATTGAGTGGCTCTTTTTTTGAGCTATATTTCATGATAGGCTTAGAGAAATGGGTAATTATACCTCTTGTGGATGTGTGAAAATTGATTCATAATATAAAGAGCAGAGTTATCAGAGCATCAGAGCATCAGAGCATCAGAGCATCAGAGCATCAGAGCATCAGAGCATCAGAGCATCAGAGCATCAGAGCATCAGA
>OMWN01000101.1 GCA_900314765.1 uncultured Selenomonadales bacterium
CATGCTTGGTTGCGGGAAGAGGACTTGAACCTCTGACCTCCTGGTTATGAGCCCGACGAGCTACCATCTGCTCTATCCCGCGGTTAGTTGCTTAGCTTCTTATTTGTCCACCTGTCGGCTGACAAGATAGTATGTTACCATAAGTTCATTGATTTGTAAATAGGGAAAATAAAATTATTTTAGATTTAAATTTTTCGCGTCATATTCACAAACGCATAAAAAATACATATAATAAGGATGTACAGTGATTTACGATGTATGAATACTTTTAAGGAGGAGTTATCATGAAGAAATGGGTTTGCACAGTCTGCGGATACGTCTACGAGGGCGAGAACCCGCCAGAGAAATGCCCGCAGTGCAAGGCTCCAGCGTCGAAGTTCGTCGAGCAGAAGGCAGGCGAGCTCGTATTCGCTGACGAGCATCGCGTCGGCACGGCGAAGGGCGTAGATGAGCGCGTCCTCGAGGGGCTGCGTCAGAACTTCACGGGCGAGTGCTCAGAGGTCGGCATGTATCTCGCGATGAGCCGTCAGGCTGACCGCGAAGGCTATCCGGAAGTCGCTGAGGCTTTCAAGCGCTACGCATTTGAGGAAGCTGAGCACGCATCGAAATTCGCGGAGCTCCTCGGCGAAGTCCTCACCGACAGCACGAAGAAAAATCTCGAGATGCGCGTCGACGCTGAGCACGGCGCATGCGAAGGCAAGCTCCAGCTCGCGAAGCTCGCAAAGCAGCTCAACCTCGATGCCATCCACGACACCGTCCACGAAATGGCGAAAGACGAGGCGCGTCACGGCTGCGGCTTCAAGGGCCTGCTCGAAAGATATTTCAAATAATTTAACGCTCGCAAGCTAAGCTCAAACTGAAAACTAAAACTGCACAACAAAAGCCCGATGGATTTTCTCCACCGGGCTTTTTCATTTGCCATAAAATTTTTCAGATGACGCCGCTCTCATGCAGCTTCATGTCGGCGAGTGCGTACGGCATGAAGTACCGTATCTGCTTCCGCCACCAATCCCAATCATGATTCACATCGTAGCCCCAGAAATCGACCCACGCCGACACGCCCTTCGAGCGCAGTATGTCGTCGAGCCTGTACGCCGAGCGAATGCCGTCATCTTCCCACGCGCCGCGCCCGACACACACGGCGATCGCGCGCTTATTGTAGAGCCTGATGTACGGATGATCGAGCGGCATATTTTTGAGGAACGCGAGCGGCGCATTGTCGTAGAGCGTCTCATTCATCCAGCCGTCGAAGAAATAATTCGTGTCGTAGACGCCCGAGAGTCCTATCATGCCGCCGAAAATATCTGGCCGTCTGAAAAACGCGATGGCCGCATGCATTGCGCCCATGCTGCAGCCCGTGACGAGCGGCGGGCGCGACGATCCGCTTATCTCCTTCACCACGGGCACGACTTCATTCACGATGTAGCAGTAGTACATCTCCTGCATCCACGCGCGGTGACCTTTGTCGCCCTCCTTGTCGGACCAGCTCTCCCGGTCAACCGTGTCCACGCAGAAAAGCTCAATATCGCCCACCTCGATGAAGTCGCTCAGCGCGTCAATCATGCCAAAATTCTCATAGTCGTGGCACATGCCGTCCTGCGACGGGAACACAATCACCGGCCACGCGCCATCGCCGCCGCCATAAATCATCATGTTCATGTCGCGGTTCAGGCAATTACTGTAATGCGTATATGATTCGCGTCTCAAAGCATTCCCTCCTAATCTCAACTTGTTCCTCTGCTCGTTGTCACACTATCAATCATTGCACTTCCTATTATACATTCATTATAAGATGTAGCGCCTTTAAAATCTATTATAATTTTCATTTTTGCGCAAATTTATTCATTTTCGAGCTGGAATGGCGAAGAAAAAATTTTTATCCATAGCCTCTAGTACCTTTAAATCACATCCTGCGAAAATTTTCATCACCTCACAAAAAAAATCCCGTGCGCCTTCATTGGCACACGGGATTTTTCTTACGCTCTTAATTTTTCATTTTTGCTTTTCACGCGCCGATTAATATTTCTCGGCTTTCGTCGCAATCTTGTCCTGCAGCATCGCGATGAATTCCTCGACCTTCATCGTCGTGCTTTCCTTCTCGCCGTACTTCCTCACATTCACCGTGCCGTCCGCGACCTCCTGATCGCCGACGACGAGCGCGTACGGTACCTTTTTGACCTGAGCCTCGCGGACCTTGTAGCCCATCTTTTCATTGCGCGCATCCACCTCGACGCGGAGCCCGAGGTCGAACATCTTCTTTTTGATGTCATACGCGTAGTCATGATGCTTGTCCGTGATAGGCAGTATCTTCGCCTGCACAGGAGCGAGCCACACAGGGAAAGCGCCCGCGTAGTTCTCGATGAGGATGCCGATGAAGCGCTCGAGGCTTCCGTAGACGACGCGGTGCAGCATGACAGGGCGATGAAGCTCGCCGTCTGCGCCGACATAGTGCATATCGAACTTCTCCGGCATCAGCATGTCGAGCTGTATCGTGCCACACTGCCACGTCCTGCCGATGGAGTCCTTGAGGTGGAAATCAATCTTCGGGCCGTAGAATGCGCCGTCGCCCTCGTTGACAACATAATCGAGACCGCGATGCTCGAGCGCATTGCGAAGTGCCGCCGTCGCTTTCTCCCAGATTTCATCAGAGCCCATCGAGTCATCAGGGCGCGTCGAGAGCTCCGCATGATACGAGAGGCCGAACGTCGAATAAACCTCATCGAACAGGTCGATGACATGCTGTATCTCGTCCTCAATCTGATCCGGCGTCATGAAGATGTGCGCATCGTCCTGCGTGAAATTGCGAACACGGAACAATCCGTGAAGCGCGCCCGAAAGCTCATGGCGATGAACGAGGCCAAGCTCGCCGAGACGCAGCGGCAGCTCACGATAGCTGTGCGGCTGCGTCTTGTAAACGAGAATGCCGCCCGGGCAGTTCATTGGCTTTATCGCGTAGTCCTCATCGTCAATCTTCGTGAAATACATATTTTCTTTGTAATGATCCCAGTGGCCGGACTGCTCCCAGAGCTTTCTGTTGAGAATCATCGGCGTCTTGACTTCCTGATAGCCGTAGCGGCGATGAACCTCACGCCAATAATTGATGAGCTCGTTTCTGATAATCATGCCGTTTGGATGGAAGAACGGGAAGCCCGGGCCTTCCTCGTGAATGCTGAAAATGTCGAGCTCCTTGCCGAGCTTCCTGTGGTCGCGCTTCTCCGCTTCCTCGAGCATGTGCAGATACGCGTCGAGGTCCTCTTTCTTCTCGAATGCCGTGCCGTAAATGCGCTGCAGCATCTTGTTGTGCTCATCGCCGCGCCAGTACGCGCCCGCAATCGACTGCAGCTTGAACGCCTTGACCTTGCCCGTCGACATCACGTGAGGGCCCGCGCAGAGGTCAACGAAATCGCCCTGCTCATAGAGCGAAATGAGCGCGTCCTCCGGCAAATCGTTTATGAGCTGCACCTTGTAGCTCTGCCCCTTCTCCTCGAACAGCTTCAAAGCGTCCGCGCGGCTGACCTCTTTCCTGACCATCGGAAGATTCTGCTTTACGATGCGCTCCATCTCTTTCTCGATGTCCTTGAGATCATCGTCAGTGAGGCGGCGCTCCATGTCCACATCATAGTAAAATCCATTCTCTATCGCTGGCCCGATGGCGAACTCGATATGCTCGTCGCCATAGAGATGCTGCATCGCCTGTGCCATGACATGCGAAGCCGTGTGCCTCAAAGCCCAGCGGCCATCGGCGTCGTCAAACGTCAGAAACTCGACTTTCGAGCCGTCCTTCACGGGCATCATGAGATCATTCACTTTGCCGTCGACCTTCGCGACGAGCACCTTCTTCGCGAGCGAATTGCTCACGGACTTCACGAGATCGATGAGCTTTGCCCCGTCAGCGACCTCGCGGACACTGCCATCCTTCAATGTTACCTTTGCCATTTAATATTCCTCCTAAAAATAATTGTCATAAAATAAAAAAGCCCCGTCCCAACAAAGGGACGAGGCATTGCTCGCGGTTCCACCCTGATTAGCGCTCAAAACAAAATAAGCGCCCTCTCATGTCGCTGATAACGGTGCGTGCCGTTCCCCTTCCGCCGTGTCTCATGCGTGGGAAATGCTCAGAAGTGGTAGCTCAATGTCTCATCTGCGGCGCTCTCAGCAATCGTGCCGCTCTCTGTGAGATGACATCCAATGAGTCATGTCTTCCTCATAGCTCAAATATCGTGTACATTATACAGCCGTCATTCATATTTTTCAAGTAAAAATGTTCACGCTCAGAAAATTTTAATTGATAAATCCGCACGCAATAAACGTCGCATTGTCATCATCAACTGGATAAAATTTCTCGTGACAAAATCACTTTATGCGAATGCGGCTCTCTTGTCCTGCATTTCTGCGTCTTCCTGCTCGACTTTTATAATATTCTCGCGATATATCTTCTCTAAATTGCTCCAGAACTCCGCCGATACGCCTATCGCCGTTTCAATTTTCTCAGCTACATTGGGCGTTAGAGGGACAGTGCCAGCAAACAGATTATTGACAAACGCCTCTGATACTCCCATGCGCACGGCAAACTCCTTCTTATCCATGCCGCGGTCTGCAATCTGCTCCTTTAGTGTCTCCCCTGGAGGAACGGCTATCGTATATTTGCTCATAATCATTTTCTGTTTCCTCCTTTATCAATGATAATCAATTATCTCAATGACGATTACGGTCTTAGATTCGCTCTTTTGCTCTGTAAATCATAATATCATCAAGTGTGTATCTTATGCAATGCTGTTATATTATAATTGTCAAATTCCCTACCCTCTCCGCCCCCTGCGGGGGCACCTCCCCCAGAGTGGGAGGCATAGCGAAAGCGATGCTTCACATTATAATTAAAAGCGAATGGCAGGTTCTTCAATTTACAGGCAAAGTAAACTACATGTTTTTATTTACGATGGAAATTTGCACTAATGATTTTCTCAATGAATCGTTTCAGCTAATGCAAATAATCTCAGAATCTGTGACGCCAGCCTCCCACTCTGGGGGAGGTGCCGAGCGAATGCGAGGCGGAGAGGGTTTGGTTAGGCTTATAAGTCGCTTACAAATCTTGCATTTGAGGTTGACGCAATCGAAACATTTCTCTCTAATCCTTCCCACCCCAAAAAGAAAATAGCCCGCCCCACGCGGGACGAGCTATCATCTTTGCCATCTATTTTATCTTTTATGTCGTGGAAGTCTTATTCCTGAGCGGTGCCCTCGAGAGCATCCCATGCCTCATTTGCGCGCTCGACATAGAGGCTACGGATTGCCTTGTTCTCGCCGAGGCCATGAATGTAGGTGTTGACCTCGAAGCCGTTGGCCTTGAGGATAGACTTATGAGAGTCTGGCTCATCGCCCGCCATGTCGTTGTTCGCATGATCGCCAGCGACCATCATGATTGGCATGAGCGTTACCTTCTTGACGCCATTCGCCTTCATCTTCTCCATGACATCTGGGAGCTGTGGCCAGCCCTCGACTGTGTAGATGAACACGTTCTTGAGGCCGAGCTGATCGATGCGGTTCTGGATGACGGAGTAGTATGCGTTCGATGGATGCGGTGTGCCGTGTGCCATGAGGAGGATTGCCTCTTTGTCAGCATCGCGCTTTGGGAACTGAGTCTCGACGGCCTTCACGAACTCCGTGAGGTCATCGCGCTGCTCTTCCTGGCCCATCCAGTACATGAGCGGCGTGCCCATGACCATCTTCTTGAAATCGTTCTTATAGAGATTGAATACGGCCGTATCGTATGCGTACTCCATGCCTGGGAAGAGGTCGAGCGACGTCAGAGCAACGCGGCTGTAGCCTTCCTCTTTGAGCTGTGCGAGTGCTTCCTCAGGAGTTGGGATCTTTATGCCCTCTTTTGCCTCGATGCGGTCAATGATGATGTGCGATGTGAATGCGAGCACAACCTTCGTGTCTGGATGTGCAGCCTGGATGTCAGCGACAGTCGCCTCGATCGTCTTCTGACGAGTCTCTTTGAATGTCGTGCCAAAGCTCATGACGACGATAGCGTCCTTGTTCTCCATGTTCTGAAGCTCAGGGTTCTCGTTGACGAGCACGCCAATCTGAGCAGCCTGCATCAGAGCCGGCGTAGCATCCTTTACCTCAGGATTGAGCGCGTAGCTTGCATTCGCGACAGCGGAAAATCCGAAAATCGTCGTGCATGCGACACCCATTGCCAGAGCTTTCTTCCAGTTTTTCATTTCCATATACAATCTCTCCTAACAAAAATTTATTTATGAAAATTTTACCAAGGGAATACGTCGTTAGTTCTCCATCCAAAATCACAGCATCTTCCGGCGAGTGCTCACCCGCCGGAATGCTGCATGGAGGTAAGGACAAGCAAATGTATTTTAAGGGGTATTCTGTCAAAAAAAGAGGGTTCCCGGGGAGCCTTCCCCGGGAGTCACCGCAGTGCGGCTCACATAAAATGAATTGAATGGAATGAAATGTATGAGCAATGCTTCGCTAAGGAGCTGAAACCTTAGCGAAAAATGATAATCAAAAAGGCTCTTTCCCTCGAATGGAAAAGAGCCCATATATAGCACAAAACTATATCAACCATCTTCCCATTCTCGAGGGTACATCGATGAAAGAATCAGGCAGTTTTCCTGGCTACAGGTCATCGCTCCATGGCGTCTTCCCAGGGCATGCTCCCTCGTGACAAATGCCATTTCGCTCGCTGTTACAGTGGCGAGACCGCGCTAGCTTATCTAGCTTTTCTTTTGAGTGCTGGGAAATATCTTCCCATCACACCTAATCCGCTTCAATATTCAATTCGCTTACAAAAGCAATAATAACACTTCTAAAAGCGGGTGTCAACATATAAAAAGGAAATTTTCACTATTTACATAGATAATTGTCATTTTCAGAATAATCACCAAATCTTGCCGAGGATGAACCACATGCGGCTCTTGTCCTTCTGCTCGTCGCTCATTGTCGTGACGCCCTTTATGCCGCCGATGCGGCGCGCATAGTCAAACCGCGCGAACCAATCGTTTGGCTTCGTGTACGATACGCCGAGGCCCCAGCCTTTGAGCGACTCGCCGCCACTTTTCCCATCGTGTCTCACATTCACATGGCCGCCATCGAGATACGTCGAGAGAACGAGCCCCGGCAGATCCGTGTAGTAACGAAGCTCCATCGTGCCGAGCCAGCCATCGTCGCCCGAGCCTTCGGCCTGAGCGTACGCCCTGACACCATTCGCGCCGCCGAGATACATCTGCTCCGAGCCATCGAGATTTTTCGATGCGCGCTGCCCCGACAGCTTCACCATCACGTCCGTCTTGTGGCCGAGCGCCTGCACAGCCGTGACATTCGCCTCGGCCTTCGTGTAGCGTCCCTCAGCATTCGTGGCTTTGTCGAGTATTTTACCGCCCCATGTCGTAGAATCGAAACCAAGCGTACCCGTTCTGAACGTCAAGTCATAATCAAGCAGTGTGCCCGACTCACGCCATTGCTCAAATCCATCTATGCCCGCATGGACACTGTGCGAATGTTTGTCGCGGTTCATTTGACTACCAAAGCCGCCACCATATTCATCCTGCATATCACGATAATCATAGCCATACGTGAATTTCAGCTTGCGATTCGTCTCATGATATATTGGCGACGAACCAAACAGCGAAATCGTATCGGCGTTGCCCTCTGGATGCAAAGTTGCGCGAAGAGGCCCGCCGACCTGATAATCCATGCGGCTGTAGCCTAAGCCAAGCGTTGTGCCGCCACGACCCACGAGTGCCTCATAGTTCACGTAGTAATTGTGAAGGTGATCGTTCGATATGAGCGTGCCGACGTTGAGCTTGCCGCCCGTGCCGCCGACATCGTACAGGCTCTCCTGCAGGCCATAGCGATAGCGCCCTGTCGACTTCGAGCCGTAGTTTTCAGCGTAGAGCACCGTATTCGACTGCTTGCCGTCCTCGACGCGCACAGTGAGGTCACTCGTGCCGAATTCCTCGCCCGCCGAGAGTACGGCGACCGCCTTCGTGCCCGACAAATCACTGATGCCGTAGAGCGCCGTCTCGAGCGGACGCGTCTCGATGACACGCCCCTTCGTGAGATTGTTGATGAAGCCCTTTATGATGTTCTCATTGAGGCGGCTTTTATTGTCGATTGTCACCTTGCCATAGCGCCCCGGTATGACCTCGACGCGCACGGAGCCGTCGCTCGTCTCCTGCGCCGGCAGATACGCCGCGGCTGCGGGATAGCCATGCGAGCGGCAGTACGCCGTCACTTGGTCGATGTAGCCATTGAGCTCTGAGAGCGTGATTTCCCTGTTCAGCGCGGGCGCGAGTATCTCCGACACCTTCGCCTTGTTGAGCTTCAAGTCTGGCGCATCAAGGCTGATGCCCTTCAGCGTGAACTTCACCTCGGGATGCTCAACGGGAGCATCAGGCGTCACATTCTCGACGCTCGCGCTGCTCGACGGCAGCTGCTCATTGATATCCTCACCAGGCTTCGACATCGACTGCGCCGCGTACGCCGATGGCATCACCACGACCGACCCCAGCGCGAGAGCGACGACTACCGCCCGCGAAATGCCTCTATAAAAATCAAAACGCATAAAAAGCGCCCCCTTATACTTTTTACACTTCATGTCAAATATGATACCACAAAATTATTTTACTCATCACAAAATCGATTGAACAAAATTTCTTGCTACACGATTTCATTATAACAAAAAGAGGCGGCTTTCGCCACCTCTTACATATTTCATCATCCGAGCGCGGAAAGATTCACGCCCATGCCCTTCGTCTCTATGCCGATGTTGCCGATATTCGACGCAACGAGCGCCGCATCATCGAGGCGCGACTCCTCGTCATCGTCGTCATCCTTCGAATTGATCGTGATGCCCGTCGCCGCGGCCTGCTCGCGCTCGTAGCGCGCAGTCCACGTCTCGGGCTCGCTCATCGCTTCGCCCTCGCCCGCATACGTGTCATACGAGCCACTCTCCGCGTCATACACGCCCGTACTCTCACGGCTCATGACTCGCGTCGTGCTCATCGTCTCGCTCGGCTCTGTCGCCTCGCTCACAGCCGACATCGTCACTGGCTCCGTCTCGCTCACGCTCGCCGTCGGCAGTGCCTCGACCGCGCTTGACGATGCCTGTGTGCTCTCTGGCTCCGCCACTGTGCTCGTCATGTAGCGACCCATTCTCACCCTCGGCGTCGTCGTGGACTCGCTCATATTCGATTCGCTCGATGCGTTTGCTGCCTCGCGCGCCACTGCCTCTGCCTCGTTCGTCGTCACGCCATTGCTCAGCGTGCTGAGGGCGCTGTCCTCGTCCGCGAACGTCACATTCGACGACGCAATCGAAAGCCTATCGCCATCGACGCTCACAGAGCCACCGACCAGCGTCGGCGCATCCGACTCGACGCCAATAGAGCCATCATAGTCGAGCGTTGCCTCATCGCCGAGATTGACGCCGCCATTATGCGCGATGAGATCGATGACAGGCTTCCTGCCGTAGTGCGCCTCATCCTCATCATACGAAGCACGGAAATACGACCGATCATCCGGCACGAACCTCGTCGCATCGCGCACCGACTCCTCATAGCGGTCAATCTCATGCTCAGGAATATCCTTGTTCGTGATATCCTTGATGATGTCACTCGGGCGCACTGGCCTGTCGGGATTCACTGGATTTACAGGATGATGCGGATCATCAGGCTTTGCGATTGTAAGGAAACCATCGCCTAAAACGAAGCGATAATTCTTGTACTCATCGCCGTTCAGTTCAAGACCAGCCTTTGTAACTGGATTCGTTTTTCCAGCATCTTGCCACGAATAAATTTGATACGTGCCACTAGTGCCGTTCTGTGCTGGAGTCCTATCAGACAAATCATAAGTAAAGTCTCCAAATTTCGCTTTGTCATCGTTGTAGCCCTTGACAGAGTTCGACAAATCAGAGAAATTGCCCGTAAATTCATAGCTTGGGTCAAGCTTCTGCCCCGCAGGAAGCGAAACATTCACAGGCGTGACTACAACAGTCGCCCGCTTGATAGTGCCCTTGCCATCAAACGTTGTTTTGTTAACCACATCATTATCAATCGTGTAGTTATTGTTATTTTCCAATCCAGTAAGTTTCACATTCGTAAAGTGAACGACCTTATTCGTGCCAGCATTTTTGTCATCGAATGTTCCGTCAGCCGATATGCCGATATGCCCAACGTCGCGATCAGCCAATCCCTCGAACGTGAGGTTCTTACCTGCCTCGCCAATATCAGCGGTGCCGTCATAAACTTTCGTGACGCTCGCCGTTGAGAGCTTTATCGTCCTCGGTGTTATGCTGCCTTCGCCTGTGAGTTCCATGAGCAATTTCGACGTTGACGGCGCAAGAAGTGTGGTATCTTTGACAAGCTCAAAGTTTTCGCTGTCATATTTCAGCCTATACGTTACGCCAACGCCATAACCCTTGTCAGCCGCTCCCGCATTATAGTCATCATACGTCGATTTGTCATTATCAAGCGTAGCTATGCTGACAGTCTGCTCTTTTCCTGCATCATCACTAAACGTGTACAGTATCTTATTGCCAGACGTGCTCACTGTGCCGCCCGTCTTAACAACCAAATCTGCACTCAAGTTATTCGCGCTGTTGTAGTTCACGCCATCTTTGCTTCCCGTTATGACATTAGTGCCATCATAGACCTTCGTCGGAGCGTTCTTTATATCCACCTTCACTTGTCTCGGTGATATTTTTCCTTTTCCTACAAGCGCATCGCCGACAGTGCCATCAGCGTTCTTCACCTTAACTTCGTAGTTGCCACTTCCATCGCCCTTCAAATTGAAATTCGAATACGTGACGTCCTGCGTCGTTGGATTGCCATTGGAATACTGCACATCTGCCTTATCGTATTGAGCCGTTGGCGCCTTTCCGTTATCATAATCAAGCGATATAGTGTTCTTATCTGCTTCATTGACAAATCCCGTCTCCGATTCCGCAGGCTTATCGGTAACAGTGTCATCAAGCCCGACCATTTCTTTAGGCGCAAAATCATCAAGCACCTTCGTCGTGCCATCATATTGCTTGTCGATGCCTGTCCCTTTGCCATCCTTAAAATCGACATACACCGTGCGCTTATTTATCTTGCCATAGACTGTGCCACTGACAGTTCCGCTACCAGCATCTCCCGCAATTTTGTAGTTGCCAGTGTTGTCCTCCGCAGCACTATCTGCCTTTTGAAGCGTCGCAGTGTACGCAATCGCATTATTCTCATCAACATTTTTATTTTTGTAATTGGTCGTGTACGAGACAATAACATTATCGCCATCAATGATGCCCGTATTGGTATCGTTGGCAGTATTAATCTTATCTTTCTCTATCGTTTCATACTTGAACCCAGACGTGTCCTTCACTGTGTCAGTGCCATCATACGTCTTGTCAATGCTCTTATCTGGCAATACAAGATTCACCGTGCGCGGCGTAATGGCAACATTATAGTCAGCTCTCTTTGTATGAGTTAGTTTCTTGCTGTTATAACTGTTCAGCAAATTGCTGTTCAAGTCATAATTTTTATTCAGCCCATCCTGCCTGACACTAAGAACATCATACGATACTCCATTCACGTCTTTTACATTCTTCGTTTCATTGCCGTTGCTATCGATGAATACAGCTTTGCCCACTGTATAGCCTATGTCTATATCCTTGCCATCAACATTCGTTGACAACTTCAGATAGTCCTCAGGATTTATCACCTTGCCTTGCGTTGCATCATAGTGCATGACTGACGACGTGCCGTCATATACCTTTGATATATCCTTGTCCCATGTCTCAGTCAAAGCGGTAGCTGTTATAGCCAGTGGCCTGATATAGCCTTTTTGCGCCGCTTCATCAAAATACACAGTGTCAACCATCGAGGCATTATTGGCATCCATCGTTTTTGCCGTTGCGCTCTCCACATCTGCTATATAGTAGTTCTTTGCCACATCCCCGCCCGCAGTATTCGACAGCGCAGTCAGTGCGTCATTGAGACCCGTATACATGACTGCCTTGTATCCATAATGCGACCCATTCGAATAATCGCCTGCCACTCCATCATTCGTGTCAGCGTTTACATCGTCGCTGGCCTTGAATGCGCCAGTAGATACATCATATTCGCCATACGTGCCTTTCACATTATTCGTCAAAGCATTGCGCGTATCATCATTAGTCGCGAACTGTACATTTTCGCCGGTCACAAATCCTGACAAAGTTACATCAGCATTGCTGAGGTCTACACTTCCATCACCATTCTTAGCGACAGCGGCCGTCGTGTCATTTGGATCATATACTTTATTCACCGTACCTATCGTGAGCGTCAGCGGTGCCTTGTTGATGGTTACATTTTTCGCCAAGCCGTCCTTATTTAGTTCATAGTTGCCAGCACTCGCACCAGCCAACTTCACATCATCATACGATAAAGCATTTTTATACTCTCCCGCATCCTTTGTGGACGTATTTCCTACATTGCCAGCTATGCTAAGCTTTGTCGCATAATCCTTATCCACATTGACAACTCCATCGAGGGATATATTGTCCGTGGAAATCCCCAGCACTTTGCCATCATACGTCTTTGTGTACGTGCCATCAGCAAGCGTTACCTTATCACCAAGCGCGCCGATGACAGACTTCGCCGTGATGGTCTTCTTTGTGATTGTTCCCGCGCCTTCTGTCGATGTCAACGTATAGTTCCCTGCATCATTGCCAGCAAGTTTCACATTCGAATATGTAATCTTCGTAGCGCCGCTATTATCTGTTGCGTTAGCGCTATCGTACGTACCACCATCTGCTGTTATCCAAACATTGTCACCGTCATACAGACCGATTGCCTTAAGCGACTTACTGGATATCACATTTTTGTTATCCTCGCTGAGTGCAACAGTGCCATCGTATATCTTGCTGAGCCCATCAACCGCCGTAATCTCGCCAGTAGTATCATTTTTCGTATTAAATGTGCCAATACTGCCACTTATTTCCTTCGGCGTGATTTTGCCCGTGCCGTCAAGATGGTCTGTATTGAGCTTATAATTCGCGTTCCCAATCTTGAAAGCATAACGAACGGTCAAACTGTTGTCACCATCGCTTGCGTTCTTCGTCGTCTCAAATGCATCGCCGTTGACGGTGCCATATTGCGCCCATGTATTTGCGTTCAAACCATCAGCATACGTGAGCCCTGCATCATCGTCAGCGACTAAGCCAGTATGCTTTGTGTCATCGGCATCTTCAAAAGCAACAACAGCATTTATATCTTTGCCCGTCGCGTAAATTGTACTGTCATATGTTTTATCGATGTTTGTCTGAGGCGCGCCATCCTTCCACTTTGCGATGAGTTCGCGCTGCTTTATTGTCGCTTTTTGCGGTGCTGGGGACGTAAGCGTGTAGTTACTCGCTATGTATTTTTCATTCGCGTCCGTAGTCCCGAGCGTGAAGCCGTCCAGCTTTAAATCATACGTGCCAGCATTGGGGCCGACAGATATATCCGCGCCTGCCATCGTCAGCTTTCCCTTGTCTTTGTCGACTATATCACTATCATTCAAAGACAATACACTCGCGGCGACAGTAAGCGTGTTTCCGTCGTATATCTTTGTCAGCTTTGTATCATCCTTGACAACGGCATTTATGCCTTTTGGCGTAATCGTGCCCGTGCCAGTCGTTGATTCCGCCGTGAATTCATAATTATCCGCAGTCCCGTCGTCGCTAGTTACTCCAATGTTTTTGTAATAAACCGTGTGGTTTATCGTCCCATGATTTTCTCCCACTAATTGGTTTATGACATTCGCATCATCGTATCTATCAAACTCGACTTTGGACGTATCTGCTTTAACCTTGCCATTGTCAACGTCCAAGAGTCCGTCAAACGTCATCTCAAAATCTTTTATCGAGCCATTGCCAGCTCCAGTATTGCCGTCATACGTTTTTGAATATATTGACGACACTTTGCCCGTCAGCGTCTTCTTCGTGATGGTACCAGTAGTATTCAGATAATCGTTTGAGATGTAGTAATTGTCATCGACCGTGCCATTATCTGTCAGTGCGAATCCTGTAAGCTGCACATCATGGTTGCCGGCATTTCTATTCCCAGTAATGGATTTCCCGCCATTAGAAAGCTCGCCGTACGTGCCTTTGATTTGGTCATAGTCCAGCGTCACTGTCTCGACGCTTATGACACCCGTGTCATCACCAGTCGAAGCAGTGTTCAGCGTAATATAATTCGCCAATGGGCTATTAGCTGAGGTATCTTTCCAGTCGTTGCCATCCTTATCAACGCCAAGGCTCGTCGTGCCATCGTATACCTTGTTGATGCCGCCGCCATAATTTAACAAAGCATTATCATTCAGCGTGACATTTAAAGTGCGCTTTAATATATTGCCGCCCGTAGTAATGCCATTCGTAGAGTCATACTCTGCATATTGATTCTTTTCTTGTGCGTCCTTATCTGTGGCCACATATAAAGCATAATTGTTATTTGTGTCGCCCTGAATCGAAACTTTATAAGTTATCGTATTTGTATTGTCATACGTTTGGTTTGGCGTTGCATTTGCATTTTTATCCTTATAGTAAACGCTATCAATACCGACTATGATATCTTTATCATCTCCGATAACGCCATCCGCACTCTTCGTAACATCTACAGAAGATGCATACGTGATACCTGCGCGTGCAGCATCAGCAACGGCCTGAGTGCCATCATACACCTTTGTCTTTGCTTCGTAATCGTCGAGTGCGACATTGATATGGCGCTTATTGATAGTGCCGTCCGTCGTTGTCTTGGTAATACTTGCACCATCCACCGCCAATGTGCCGCCATTGACAGTCTTGTTATTCAGCGCACTGATGTCCATATTTTTGACAATATCGTCGTCGAACGTGATTTTATACTTCACGCCCGTGGTTCCAGCGTCAGTGCCTTCATAGGCAGAATCCTCACTAACAGTGTAGTAAGCGACACCTTTCCCGTTCGTGAGTGTTATGTCCTTACCATTTGATTTTATAGTAATTCCCTTTATATAGTCAGCAAGATCAGTGACAGCTTTTGTACTGTCTTTCTCCGACGTCGAGTCATAGCTCTTGAGCGAAGCAGTGCCATCATACGTTTTTGTTGCTTTATACGTTTCAAATTTGAAATCGTCTTCGTCGCCAAGCACAATTTTCTTTATCTCGCCTTTGCCCGTATTAACTTTTGTAATCTTATAATTGTTCGAGCCATTGAGCAGATTACTATTCGATATATCGTAGGTGACAGTCTTATCCGTCCCGACATTGGCGTCATCGTAGGTTCCAGTTATGTTGCTTTTGCTTGTTGCATTGCCGCTTGCGTCAGTAATGCCATCCGATTTGAGCAGTTCTATTGTCTTAGTATTTATTGTAGCATCACTGTCTGCGCCAACAATCGACGGAGTAATCGCGCTTGCAGCTGTCTCAACGACATCCGCTGTGGTGTCGTATTCTTTTGTCACACCATCAAAATTTACAGCGACATCACGCCTGATTATCTTGCCCTTTGCGTCAAACGCATTACCCGATATATTTTGCGCTGTATCTTTTGTGACAGTATTTCCATTAATCGTATAGTTCGCAACATCATCGCTGCTAGACAAAGTCGCATCAAACTTTATGTTCTTGTCTGCTTCCTCGCCATTTACCAGATAAACATTGGCCGCGCCCTCATTATTGGTATTGAGATATTTCCCGCCAAGAGTCAGCGTGACACCATCATTGTTTGTGACACCCGTCGTAATATTGACATAGTTATTCACATCATCTGTCACATCAGCGGTGCTGTCATACAGTTTGTTTTTGACAGTCGCATTATCTTTAGCCGATATTTTAAGGTCACGCTTGTTGATGGTGCCAGATGCGCCCTTGACTTCCGTCGAGTCAGTGCTGCTTATCTTCGTGAGATTAGTTTTGTCAAACGTATAATTCTTTACGGCATCTCCCGTCGCCTTAACATACGCCGAGGCATAGTGAGCCGCATTGCCAAGGCCAGACTCTGTCGCATCCGACGCTTCTGTTGTGCCTCCTTCATCTTTATAAAACACGCCAGACTGATTCGTATCAAGCGCAAGGCTGAACTTGTCCTTGTCAGAAACAAGCAGTCCTTCATCGCTCTCCGTGCCATCAGCAATAGTTTTTGTTGTATCTATTGCTACAGTTGCATCCGCTGTAACGTCAGACGTGCCGTCATAAGTTTTCGATATGGCAATGATTTCCGACGGATCGATATAGCGGCGCTTGATATTGCCAGTTGTTTCTAGCTCTCCGCTTTCCACATCTTTAGATGAGTCGAAGTTATTTTCATCATTCGACTTGTAGTATATCGTATTGCCTTTGCTGTCAACCAGCTGATAGTTGTTGGCGTTATCGCCTGTCAGCTTGAGATTGGTCAGCTTTACAGTATAGTCTTCGCCAGCGTCAGAGACAGTATTGCCGTCCTTATAATATGCTCCACTGATTGATGACGACGAATCAAGCTCGACCTTTTCCTTCTCCGTGCTGTTGCTCGCTGTCTGCACTTCATCCAGCGCCGATGTGATGTTTTTCGTTATTTCATTCTGCAGGCTCGTAATATAAGCATCACGCACGTTGCTCGTGCCGTCGTAGGTCTTATCCACGCTGTTCGCATTGACATAGATTTTCTTAGGATTAATGACGCCAGTCTCATCAAAGAAAGATTTACCACTCAAGGATGTCGTATCAATAACATAATTTTGTGCTGCGGCATCATACTGAGACTTGGTTACAGAGTCATTTGCCTTGTCAAGTGTCCCCGACCCCGTAAGCGATATGGCCACATAATACTGATTTCCCGCCGCAGTTCCCGTGGCGTTGACAAGGTCGTCATCCGTCGCGTTGTTGCCCTTTGCGATGTACGCTTCATAATCGGCCTTAGACTTGTAGTAATAGCCCGTGCCATCAGCCTTTACCTTCAATATATCCTTATCAGCGTCAACGATGCCATTAACGCCCGTGAAAAGATTCGATGCAGTAAATGTATTCGTGCCGTCATATTCCTTTTCAGCATTTATCGTAGTGTCATTCGTAGACAGAGTAATGCCTTTAGGCGTTATCGTGAAAGCGTCGCCAGCAACATCATATCCCTGCTGGGTTGATGAAAAGATATAGTATGTCCCCGCATTTTTTGAAGGCAAATTGCCATCACTATATTTATCACTTATGAGGTTGCTGCTTGTATCATAATTTGCACCATAAAATTTTACCTTGCTCTCTTCGCTAATGGTTGGCGTCTCGCCATTGTAAACAGCAGTGACATTTCCATTGCGGTCATAGCCAAATCCATGTGTGCTATAGTCTTTTAAGGTCTTCTCTGTGCCGATATTATCAGTATTGTGATACGATGAGGCATCTACCTCATTCATGTTCACAGTATAGTCCGCCTGAACCGTGCCTTTGAAGAAGGCGGTCAAAAGAGGCAGAGTCTTCCCCTCATAAATGCGCCACGTCGGACGATAATATTTACCGCCAGACGTCTTTTGCAGACCGCCAGTGTTGGAGATGGACCAGTTACTTCCATCAGATGTATACGGTTTAATATGCTTACTTCCAGTAATTTCCTTTTGTATTCTCGGGACACTTCCAACCAGAGAATATGTATACATCTTATCTGTATTTTTATCAACCAAAAAAAATGATGTTCCACTACCTGATGCAGGCGTAACATCAGAAGCTACGCCTATTGCTCCCGTAGTGTATGAATTAACTATATTAGAAAAAAAACCACTATCCACTGATTTGACGAAACCATCCATACTACTACTATCCATATCAGAGTAAGAGTTCTTTATTAGTAACCCCTTTACTCCAATAACATTCCCAACAAAACCTCCTCCAGACGAATTTCCCTTAAAATAAGATGAATCTATCGTTATTGCATTGTCATCTGAAGTCCATGCACGGCCTATCAATCCGCCTGTATATTCTTCTACCCCGCTAATACTAGTGTTGCCTTCACTACTCTCAGTAACATACACATTTTTCAACTTTACACTTGATGCTGTACCTATAATCGCACCTGCGGGAGTATCTTCGCTACCACCGCTTACACTCAAATCAATCATACCAAGGTTTTCGATAGTTGCATTTCCCTCAGCGGTCGCAAAGAGACCTATTCCATTATTTCCCGAACTAATCACAAATTGATTTAGCGTATGATACATACCATCAAATTTACCTGAAAAACTCGTATCACCATTTACGATAGAGGTAAATCCAATATCCGATTTATAATCAATATTATCTGCAAGCATGTAATTGCCATTAAGCTTTGTATTGATGTTTTGAAGGTCTTTTTGACCGTTAACAAGCATATAATCAATAGTTGTCCCACTCGTATTATAACCATTCGATATGGTGCCTGCATGCTCATAATCAGATGTACCATCCACACCATTAGGGCTTATATCGTGTCCGATATGTATCTCACCAGCTGTACCGAGCCCATCAGGCAATGCTGTAAGATTGACAGCATTGCCAGTAAGCGCATTTTTCCCACTGCTATCAAGTATATTAGTAGCATTTTCAAAGCGTATATTATGCCCCTCAACAGTGACAGAGGTTGCACTAATTTTGCCCATATTGACAATGTCGCTTGGAGCATAAGTATTAGTATCAATAGTTTTTAATGGACTGCCGCCTGCTTGAAATGCTGTAGTATCCAAATCTTCGAGCGGACGTGTCGATACATAGAGACTACCAACATTGACACTTGAGCCTTCGCCAAAAATCACGCCATTAGGATTGATGAGATAAACATTCTTACCGCCAATAACAGACCCATCTATTTGAGAAGTCGCTGCACCATTTACGATATTGAGATAATCTTTTGTCTTAGTGCCACCATCGAATTGTACCTGTTCATTTGAGGCAACCGAAAAATCTATCCAATTAAGAACATTTCCTTTATCAGTATTACTGCCTACAATATTTATAGCCTTAGTATACTTATTAGGATCATTAGTTGGATTAATCGGAGTAACGCTTTCAGGTTTTGGAGCATCAAATGTTGCTCCCGGCATCTGCGTAGGCATAGCAAAGCCGACAGGAGCATAGGCAAACATGCCCGTCATTCCTGCCATGAGCCCAAGACTAATCTGTGCGGTCAGTTTTCTTGTTTTCTCATCCATTATTGTGCGTGTCATGATATATCAATCCTTTGCGTGAGATAAAATATTGACGTTAGTTTCACTCAATCGAAAAATAGAGACAATATCCCTATTGTGACATTATGCTAGTTTGATTATATAGCTTGCATGAGATTTTTGGAAGGGAATTTTGACCTATGATATGCAAAAAGCCCCTTCCCCATTTTCTGGGGAAGAGGCTTTCCCTTCTCTCTTTTACTGGAGCAGGCTCAGCACTGAGCTGCTGTTTTGGTTTGCCTGAGCAAGCATGCTCTGGCTCGCTTGCTCGAGCACGTTCATCTTCGTATACTCTGTCATGCTCGCCGCCATGTCAGCATCACGGATGACACTCTCGCTTGCCTGCGTGTTGTCACGTGCCGTCATGATGTTCGCGCTCGTGTAGCCGAGACGGCTCTCCACCGAGCCAATCTCCGTTGCTTGGTCAAGCGCTTTCTGAAGTGCAGTCTCAACGACGTTGATGGCAGCATTTGCAGCCTGCTGGCTTGTAGCAACGGTCTTTGGGTCTAAAAGAGAATACTCACCCGTTGCTGATTTTTTCTGTCCGCCAACATTAAGGTATCCGCCTAAATTATCTTTAAGCCCAAGCGCATACGAGCGCATATCTGTAAGGCCAATTTTAACGGAGCGATTCGCTCTGGTACCCGTTTGAAGAACTATCGCATTATCCGGTGATGGATTCTGAGCACGTATTACCTCTTGAAAATTATCAAGCACAGTATTAGCGCTACGGCGAAACTCTCCGTACCTATCCGTAACGCTTATCGTAAGACCTGAAATCTGGCCTTCGATTCCCGGCCTTGTTGCCTTATATGCTATCGCATTAGCATGATCAGGAGTATAAACCTCATTACCGTATTGATCTTTTCCCAAATAAGAAAAATCCTGTGACTGTATCTTACCCCATTTCCCGTAAGTTACCTTCCCCTTCGAAACCTCAACATCGCCTTTATCTCCGTTGACCAAAAGATCTTCCAATTTAAGTTTCTTACCTTTTTCATCAACGACTGGAAAGTCCTTTACATAAGTAATGCCTTGCTTAACATAAGAGACCGTAACCCTATCACTTGAAAGTATGCCCAAACTTGTTCCATTATGGTCTTTCAAATCAAGCAATGTTGTTTTAGTAGTAGTTTCACTATTGAAGCTTGTATTGACAAGCGTCGTATACGTGCCTGGGTCGAGCACCGTATTATTATGCGAGCCGTCAAGAAGCATCTTGCCGTTGTAGGTCTGCTGTGCGTTGTAGTCTATCTGGTCGCACATCTGGTCAAACTCACGTTGTATGGTCTCGCGATCCTGCTCTGTGTTCGTGTCGTTCGCTGCATTGATGAGCTTTTCTTTCATCGTACGAAGAAGTTCTATCGTGTTGTTGACAGCGCCCTCTGCTACCTTGAGCATGGAGTTGCCATTCTCGGTGTTCATGTTGTCCTGATCGAGCGAACGAATCTGAACACGCATTTTCTCTGATATGGAGAGGCCAGACGCATCGTCAGCCGCGCTGTTGATGCGCATGCCCGATGAGAGCTCAGCCAGCTTCTTCGACTTTGCCTTCGTATTCTTATTGAGCTGGTTCAGCGTGTTCGTTGCTGACGTGTTGTTCTTTATAACCAATGCCATGATGGTTGCCTCCCTGATTTATCTTGCTGGGCATCCCGCCCGCTTTATTTCTCTTTACACAATATATATCGTAAAATCTCCAAAAATCTTAAGCACTTTTTTGAAAAATTTTCAAAGATGGGAAAAAAGGACTAATTTTGCCCTAGTTCATTTATAAATCATTGTTAAATTTTATGATGTAAGTATAAAAGCCTCGGGGTGACGAAGCCCGAGGCTCTGGCTAACTGCTGTGCAAGGCCGTTACGGACCAATCAGCCAGTAAAACAAAAAATTCGCTACTATCCCTGCAATAACACTTAAAAGGAAATCGCGAATCAGAGAGAAATTTTGCACAGGTCTCACCTCCTCCCAACTGTCAGAGGAAGCACAGCCGAAATTAGTATAGCATTTTTTTGCTGACTATGCTATACTACACATAGAGAGAATATGCACAGGTCTCAGCGTCAAAGGGATGACCACCCTAGACGCAGTCCCAACGCAAAAAGCCGCTTGTCTTATCAACAGGCGGCTTTTTCTATTTGCAAAAATTTTATTCTTTTGACCAGACGCACTCCATGAGGTCCTCGTAGACGGCGTCGAGGTGCTGCACGAGGACGCTGAGCATGAGCTGTATCATTTTGCTGTCGAATGTCTCGTCGACGAATGGCAGGCAGACATCGAGGTAAACGATGCCATCAGGGCGCAGATAATATTTGAAAATTTTATATTGCGCGTTGAGGTCGTTGAGGTAGTCTTTGATTTTCTCCTGCTTCTTTTTCGAGATGCCGCTCACGACCTGCGTGCGTATGACGGTGAAGACGCTCGTGTCGATGAATATCGCCATCGGCAGTATCTGTCCCTTCGTCTCGATGCGCGAGCGGAATATGACGGTCTGATAGTCGTCGTCGAGCGTCTCGGACGAGAAAACGCTGATGTCGTTCTCCATGAGAAATTCTTGGAACTTCAGCGCCTTCGCGTTTGCCTCGACGCCTTTTTTCTTCTTCGCGCGCGCCGCAGGCTTCGCTTCTTCTTTTATCTCTTTATCGTCGCTGTCGATTTTCTTTGCTGCCATGATTTTTGCTCCTCTCAAAAATTTTTCTATTCGTATTATATCGAACTTTATTTTTTCATTCAATATATTTCAATGGCGCACACAAATTTATTTACACTGTCTACAAATAATGATACAATGACTATGTGAGGTGATGAAAATGCCACAGACAAGCGTGAACATCCGCATGGATTCTGAATTAAAAAATCAATTTGAAAACTTTTGCAATGATGTTGGCATGAATATGACGACGGCTTTCAATATTTTTGCCAAGACAGCCGTGCGCGAGCAAAAAATCCCATTTGAAATCTCCGCGAAAAAAAGCGATCCATTTTACAGCAGCGAAAATATCGCCAGACTGAAAAAATCTATGGCACAGGTTGAGGCCGGCAAAGCTCATTTCACGGAGCATGAACTCATCGAGGTGTGACGATGAGAAAGACATGGCTCGATGCAGCATGGGAAGATTATCTCTATTGGCTGAATCAAGATAAGAAAACTCTGAAGAAAATCAATAGGCTTATAGAAGACATTGACAGAAACGGCTACAACTGCACTGGCAAGCCCGAACAACTAAGTGGTGACTTAAGCGGTTTGTGGAGTGTGCGCATCGATGAGAAAAATCGCATTGTTTTTCGCATCGTCGATGACGCAATAGAAATTTGGCAGTGTGGCTCACATTATCGCGACAAATAACGCATACAAAAAGCACGAGGCTCGTATTGGACCTCGTGCTTTTCTTTTGCATATTCGATTATTTTCTTCTCTGCTCGTCGGACAGATACCAACGAATGATGGCCTGTGTGCCATCGTCCTCCATGCCCCGTGCCGCGAGCTCGTCATAAAGACGCTTTGCGAGCTTGAGCCCCGGGAGGTCGAGGTTCATTTCTGTCGCGGACTCGATGGCGATGCGCATGTCTTTGATGAAATGCTTGATGTAAAATCCCGGCGCGCTGTCGCCTTTTATCATGCGCGGGCCGAGATTTGAAAGCGACCACGAGCCAGCGGCGCCGCCCGAGATGGTCTCGAGGACTTCTGTCGCGTCGAGTCCCGCTTTTTCCGCGTAGACGATTGCCTCGGCGACTCCCATCATGCCAGAGGCTATGGCTATCTGATTCGCCATCTTCGTGTACTGGCCACTGCCTGCCTCACCGAAATAGCGTATCGTGCGGCCTATGCACTCGAACATCGGCAGCACCGCGTCATACGCAGCTCTGTCGCCGCCTACCATGATGACGAGCGAGGCATTTCTCGCGCCGATGTCGCCGCCCGACACAGGCGCATCGAGCGCGGCAATGCTCCGTCTTTTCGCCTCGGCGTAGATTTTCTTCGCAAGCTTCGGGCTCGACGTCGTCATGTCGATGACGTAGCCGCCTTTTTTCGCTGAAAGTATGCCGTGCTCGCCGAGGTAGACTTCCTCGACGTCCTTTGGAAATCCGACGATTGTGATGACTATGTCTGATGCGCTCGCGACGTCGGCAGGATTCTCGACCCATTTCGCGCCGCGCGCGATGAGCGTGTCCGCTTTCGACTTCGTGCGGTTGTATACGGTGAGCGCGTAGCCCGCGTCCAAAAGGTGCGACGCCATCGCCGCGCCCATCACGCCGAGCCCGATGAATCCGACTGTTGGTTTAGACATGTTTTTGCCTCCTCTGTAGTGCTTTTGGTTTGTCCAATATGATAGAGTACGCTACCGCTTTTCTCATTTCCTCAGCCGTGAACCTCGGCCGCCGTGGCCGCGCGCTCTCTCCGCTGATGCTCGCCTCGTATGACGCGCGCTCCGCCGCCTGTATCTCGTCGTCTATCCTTCGGCGGCCTTCGCGGTATGCCTCGTAGCCTTCACGCTCCTCGCGCTGCTCCTCGAGCTCGATGGCACGCGAGTCTGGTGCCATTTCCTCGCGGAATACGCCGTCCGCGCCCTCTTTTGACTCTATGGGCTCTATCGTATTATCTTCGACAAATCCGCCCTCTGTGTCGAGCTTTTCGCTCTCTGGCGCGCCCTCAATGTGCGGTATCTCGAAATCAAGCGGCTCCGCGCTCTGTTGCTCCAATGGGTCTGACGTTGGCGCGTCTCCGTTTGGAATCTGATTTTCTTGTTCTGTTGGCTCCGTCGACTGACGGCGTTTCTTTTTTGAGAAAATCGTGCGCAGGAAGAGGAACGCGATAATGGCGATGATTATGTTTGACATGATGCCACCATCTCACTATTTCACGGGTGCGGTCGGCGTCGATGGCGCGCCTGTGCCACCTATGGCCTCGCGCATGTCGGTGTCGGCCTTGATGTTGCGGAGGTTGTAGTAGTCCATGACGCCCATGTTGCCGCTTCTGAGCGCCTCGGCCATCGCATGCGGCACCTCTGACTGCGCCTCGACGACCTTTGCCTCCATCTCCTGCGTGTAGGCTTTCATTTCCTGCTCCTTCGCGACGGCCATCGCACGACGCTCCTCGGCCTTCGCCTGCGCTATGCGCTTGTCGGCCTCGGCCTGGTCCGTCTGCAGCTGCGCTCCGATGTTGCGCCCGACGTCGACGTCCGCGATGTCGATGGAGAGTATCTCGAAAGCCGTCCCCGCGTCGAGACCTTTCTCGAGCACGGTCTTTGATATGTCGTCTGGGCTCTCGAGCACGTCGTTGTGGCTCGCCGATGAGCCGACGGTCGTGACGATGCCCTCGCCGACGCGCGCGATGATGGTTGGCTCGCCCGCGCCGCCCACGAGGCGATCAATATTCGCGCGGACGGTGACACGCGCCTTTATTTTGAGCTCTATGCCGTTTTTCGCGACGGCAGAGACGACTGGCGTCTCTATGACTTTCGGATTGACGCTCATCTGCACAGCCTCAAGCACGTCGCGCCCCGCGAGGTCTATGGCCGCCGAGCGCTCGAACGGCAGTGGTATCTGTGCGCGATGTGCCGCAATGAGCGCATCGACGACTCTGTCGACATTGCCGCCCGCGAGGTAGTGCGCCTCGAGCTGATTGACGGAGACGTCAAGCCCCGCCTTATTCGCTTTGATGAGCGGGAGCACGATGCGCTGCGGCACGACACGGCGCAGGCGCATGCCCACGAGCGTGAATATGCCGACATGGACGCCCGCCGCTATGGCCGAAATCCACAGGCCAATCGGCACAAAGTGCAGAAAAAGCATGACCGCCGCAATGATGACGACGAGAGAAAATCCCGAGCCAATCAAAAAATCCATATTGACCTCCTAACGAGAAAAATCGTGAGTTTGCGAAAAGCTTGTGTCCAGTTTTCGCCTACCACTTCAAAAGATGTCAAGTGCAACCCTCTCCGCCTCGCATTCGCTCGCGCAAACATGCCACTGGCATGTTTGCCCCCCATTGGGGAGGCTGGCTCCACAGATTCTGTGATTATTTACTTTAGCTGAAATCGACTAGTTGCTCTGTCTGTAAAGTGAATGGCTGATGTTTATTTTTTACAACATCGTAAAACAGTAGCCCTACTTGCCTACCAGTAAATTGAAGGACTGTCATTCACTTTCGATTACATCGTAAAGCATCGCTTTCGCTATGCCTCCCACTCTGGGGGAGGTGCCCCGCAGGGGCGGAGAGGGTCTTCACAAGCTCATAAATTTGGGTTATCCTCGAGGCGATGCCAGTCCGAAGTAACTTAGCAATTTCTTACAAGCTCTTTAGCTGGCTCCGAAGCGGCATGTTTTCGCTTTTGCCGCGAGGAGTCCAGCATTAGAGCTTGTCGAAATTGCGCAGTGGATGAGGACTGGCGTCGCCGAGTCATTGTCATCTATTTTACAATTCTCATGCCCAAATGGAATGCATGATGTCCTTGTATGCCTCATTCAGATGGCGAATGATGACGTCGAACATCGCGTAGACCATTTCGCCGACGCTTTCTTCTTCGTCGGACGATATGAGGCACACGTCGAGGATGAGAGAGCCCGCCTCGTCGATGTAGTATTTTATGGCCTTGTAGCGGCGGTTGTAGCTGTCGAGGAGGCGCAGCACCTCTAGCTGATTTTTCTCGGTCATGACTTTCGGCGCGACAAGTATGCGTATCATGCCGTAGACCGATTTGTCGAAAATGACTGCCGTTGGCAGCTTGTTGCCATTGATGTCGAGCTGCGAGCGATAGATGACGGTGTCGAAGTCATCCTCGAGCTCCTCGACTTTGAAAACGTCCTCGATTTTCTGCTCATCAAGGTATGATTTGAATGTCTCTGCTTTCTTGTTCATGGTGAGTCTCGTCTCCTTTTTGAGGCGCAGTGATGAGCTGCGCTTTTATTTTGCGAGCAGCTCGCGGACGATGGTGTTCACGACTTTGCCGTCAGCGCGGCCCTTCGTCTTCGGCATGATTTCCTTCATGACCTTGCCCATGTCCTTCGGCGTCGTCGCGCCGACCTTCTCTATGGCCTCGGCGACAAGCTTTCTTATCTCATCCTCGCCCATCTGCTCAGGGAGATACCCCTCGAGGATTTTGATCTCGGCCTCATTCTGGTCGACGAGGTCCTGCCTGTTGCCCTTCTTGAATTCCTCGATGGAGTCGCGGCGGCTCTTGACTTCCTTCGCGATGACGCCGAGCACGTCCTCATCCGTGAGCTCCTTTTTGCCGTCGATCTCCTGCTGGCGAATGGCGCCGCGCACGAGGCGAATGACGGAGAGGCGGAGCTTGCCTGCCTCCCTTTCCTTCATTGCGGTCTTCATATCTGCTGTCAGTTGTTCCTTGAGTGTCATTTGTATAGCCTTCTTCATTCTGTGGAAATGCTGATGAAGTGAGATTATCCTCGCCCATCATCGTTTCCCTCTATTTTCGTCAATAAAACACAAAAACGCCGGCGCGTCACTCTTGCCGAGCGGCCGCACCAGCGTCCATTGCTTTTCTCAGCACTGGGCATAGCTATGCTCAGGCTCTGTACTTCCTTTTACGTGCAGCCTCCGACTTCTTCTTGCGACGGACGCTGGGTTTCTCATAATGCTCACGTTTGCGTACCTCTGCGAGGGTGCCCGCCTTCTGGCACGTGCGCTTGAAGCGGCGAAGCGCGCTGTCGATGCTCTCATTCTTGCCGACTTTGACTTCGTTTGCCAATCTATATTCCCCCCCTCCAAATTAGCTGGGAGTGTAATGCGTTTCAGAAATTACACCGCTATATTATACACATTTTTAGAGAAGTTCGCAATATGTATTTGTATATTTTTGTGGACGCCCTGTCTCTAGACTCGCCACATCAGCCCGGTGGCCACTGCATGGAGCGTCCGCCGAGAATGTGAAAATGGAGATGCGGCACGGTCTGACCGCCGTCCTCACCGACATTCGCGACAACTCTGAAGCCCTTCTCCGCAATGCCCTCGTCCTTCGCGATCTTCGGTATGACCTCGGTCAGGATATGAGCCGCGAGCTCTTTGTCGCTGAGCTCCATGACGCTTTTGACGTGCTTCTTCGGTATGACAAGCACATGCGTCGGCGCCTGTGGCTCCACATCGCGAAATGCTATTGTCGTATCGTCCTCGTAGACGATGTTTGATGGTATCTCTTTTTGCGCTATTTTGCAGAAAATGCAATCTGACATGCTTTTTCACCTCATTTCATAGTGAAGATAATGTTATATTCGACACAAAGATGATAAATTCCTGCATGAAAATTCAAAAATAAGAAAATTATTTTTATTTCGCGATTTTGCCCCAGACACCATCACGATAAAGACGCTCGATTTTCATGTCCGCCATCTCGCCGAGCTCCACATCGTCGTCGGTGTAGACTCTGACGTATGTGCCCGTGAGCCCGTCCGAGACGCCGTCTTCCCGCGTCTCAAAGAGCACGCTGAGCGTCTTGCCAATCTGCTGCGCGTGAAAATCGCGCGCCATTTCCTCTGCGATCGCCTCGAGCTCGTGGACGCGCTCTTTCTTCACGGGCGCGGGAATCTGATTTTTCATGCGCGCGGCGGGCGTCCCTGGGCGAATGGAATACGGAAATACGTGGATGCGCGAAAATTTCATCGCTCGCGCGAAATCAAGCGTCTCTTGAAAAAGCTCGTCCGTCTCGCCGGGAAATCCGACGATGATGTCGGTCGAAATCGCTATGTCGGGCACCTCGCGGCGAACGCCCTCGATGAGACGCGCGAATGATGCTGTGTCGTAGTGGCGGTTCATCGCGTGAAGTATCGCGTCGGAGCCGGCCTGCAGCGGCAGGTGAAGGTGATGAGCGAATCGCGCGTCGCCGCGAATGAGCGAGAAGAGCTCGGGCGAAAGCTCGAGCGACTCGAGCGAGCTGAGGCGCAGGCGGCGCAGGCGGCCGCTCTCGCTCTCGATGCTGAGGACGGCGCGCGCGGCGTCGGCGAGCGTCGCGTCGATGTCATGATAGCGCTTCAGGTCACGACCATACGCGCCGAGGTGGATGCCCGTGAGCACGATTTCACGAAATCCCGCGTCGATGAGCTTTTTCGCCTCGCAGCGCACGCTCTCTATCGTGCGCGAGCGCAGACGGCCGCGCGTGTACGGTATGATGCAGTACGAGCAGTAGTTCTCACAGCCCTCCTGTATTTTGAGGAATGCGCGTGTCCGCGTCGGCGGCGCCATGAGCGGTATATCCTCGAAGTCCTGCGCTTCCATGATGTTGCCGATGTCGCGCACCGCTTTTTTCTCGCCGCCGCGCTTTTCTCTGAGCGCATCCTCGACGAGCTCGACGATGCGGCCGCGGTCCTGCGTGCCGACGATGAGGCCGACGCCCTCGATGCCCGCGATGGTGTCGGGTGCGAGCTGCGCGTAGCAGCCCGTCACGCATATCAGCGCATCCTCATTCTCGCGCGCCGCGCGGCGGATGATTTGGCGCGATTTTTTCTCACCGAGCGTCGTGACGGAGCACGTATTGACGATATATATGTCAGCTTTTTCCGTGAACGGCACGACACTGTACCCTGCTGACAAAAAAAGCCCTTCCATCGTCTCCGTCTCATACTGATTGACTTTGCAGCCAAGAGTCATAAAGGCGACGGTGTACGGGGCCGTGGATTCATTTCTCATTTGCAAGCTATAAATCTCCCTTTTCGTATTGGACAATGGACACGGCCGCGATGGCCGCCGTCTCACAGCGAAGTATGCGCGGACCGAGCGTCACGGACGCGATGCCTATGGCCTCGGCCTCCGCCGCCTCGGATGACGTGAAGCCGCCCTCCGCACCGACTATGACAGTGTAGCGCTCGCCGTCATTCGGCGACTTTTCGCGAAGCCAATCCTTTATCGTGAGCGTCTTTTCCGACTCATAGCAGAGCGCCACATTGGTGCTTGACTCACTCCGCACTCTTTTTATGAAATCGCTGAACAACATGATTTCATTCACGCGCGGAATTTTCGTCCGCGCGCACTGCTTTGCGGCTTCCTCGGCAATTTTTTGCCACTTCTCGCGCTTTGCTTTGCGCTTTTTCTCGTCGTACTTCACAACGCAGTTCTCGCTCTCAAGCGGCTGTATCTGCGTCACGCCGAGCTCCGTCGCCTTCTGCACGATCATGTCCATCTTGTCGGACTTCGGCAGGCACATCGCAAGCGTGATGATGATGGGCGACTCCGTGTGCGCCGCACCATCGTCGCGCGCGACGAGCTCGAGCGTCACCGTGTCGCGCGTGAATGACGACACGCGCATCGTCGCGACATCACCCGACGCATCGGCGACCGTCACGCTGTCGCCGACGCGCGCCCTCAGCGCATAGCCGATATGATGGGCATCATCGCCGTCCAGCACAATTTTCGATTTTATTTTGTCTACAAATATTCTGCGCATAGATTTAGCCTATTTTGAGTTTTTGCAAGACCCTCTCCGCCCCCTGCGGGGGCACCTCCCCCAGAGTGGGAGGCATAGGATGAAAGTCTTGAGGCATAAAACTTTACGAATGAATGAAACATTTTACACTTTCATTAGGCGATTGTTTAGCTAAATTAAGTGTCTCACATTTTCGCATGTAGATTATTTGCCTGTGTAGATTTTCAACTAGTGTAAATAATCACAGCGTCTGTGACGCCAGCCTCCCACTCTGGGGGAGGTGCCGAGCGAATGCGAGGCGGAGAGGGTCGGCATTTATCGCGTATTCACTGCCGCTCTATAATCATCATAACCCAGTCTTTATCCTCTTGCTGCTCCGTTATTTTGTAGCCGTGCTTTTCTGCCGCGTCTTTTACTTCATCGGCGCGCGATGTGATGATGCCGCTCGCGAGGAGCTTTCCGCCCGCGGCGAGGTGCGCCGATAGTCCATTTTCGCCATTATCTTCATCAAACAGCCTTATGATAAGGTCGGCTATCAGATTCGCCGTGATGAGCATCACTTTTTTGTCTGCCGCGACATTTTTGAGCAAATCGCTCGCGCCTGTCTTCACGACGCCCGCCACGCCGTTCTGCTCGACATTTTCACGCGCCACCTTCACGGCGGTCTCGCTGTAGTCGACCGCCGTCACACGCGACGCGCCGAGCTTCGCTGCGGCGATCGCGAGCACGCCCGAGCCCGTGCCGATGTCTATCGTCTCCATGTCGGGCTTCACGAGCCGCTCGAGCGCGCGCAGGCACATTGCCGTCGTCGGGTGCGTGCCCGTGCCAAAAGCCGCACCTGGGTCGAGGCGCAGCACGATTTCACCATCATTCGCCTCGTAGCTCTCCCACGTCGGCACGATGACGATGCGCTCGCCGATTTTCTCCGTGTGGAAATATTTCTTCCACTCATTCGCCCAGTCCTCGTCATCCACCTCACGCTTCCAGAGATCAGCGGGCGACGTGTCAACGCCATTACGAAGGAGCCTCAGCATGCCGACACGAATCGTGTCGATTTTACCCGTGAGACTATCATCCATCGGCAGATACGACTTGACCGTCACGAATGTCGCATCTCGCCGCTCCGTCATATCCTTAAAATCCCATTTGCCCGAGCGAATATATTCATTCACGAGCGCGGGGTCATCCATCACTACGCCCGACGCGCCGACATCCTCCATGAGCGACGCCACGAGGTCCATCGCCTCATGAGACGTGCGCACGCTCACCTCTGCCCATTTCATCGTCTTCTGCCCTCTTCCTCATAGTATAGCTGCTTGTCCGTGTACATGCGCGCATCGGCGAGCGCCACCGTCTGCTGCATCGTCTGCTTCGTTCCGTCGCTCCACGCATAGCCGACCGACACCGACAGCGCCGGCAGCGTATCGATGTAGCTCATCGCCTTTGCGAGCCGCGCCGTAAACTGCGTCTTCGGCATGTCAAAGCATATCACGACGAACTCGTCGCCGCCCGTCCTGTATATCTCGGGCTTTCTGTAGAAAAGCGCAATCGTCTCGGCGAGGTCGATGATGAGCCTGTCGCCCGCGCGGTGCCCTTCGCTGTCATTGACTCGCTTGAGACCATTCAGGTCGAAATAAATCACGCCGACAGGCTTTTTGTCCTTGTCGATGATTTTCTGGTCGCGCTCGATGTCGCGGATGAACGCGTTGCGATTGGCGACGCCCGTCATTTCATCGAAATAGCTCGCTTTCTCAAGGAGCTTCCTGTTCGTGTCGGCCACGATCGACGCCGATATGAAATACGAGAGCGTCAGCATCATCATCGACGCACTGTCGAAATCATCGGGCTCGATGTTGATAATGCTGAGGAGCGCGACGATTTTGCCGCCTACCTGTATCGGGGCGACGACGCAGTTTTTGCACCCCTGCGCCGTCATGGAGTCATACTCATCCTTATGAATTTCCTTGAGCAGATTCACGTCGCGGATTTTCACATTGTTATAATGTTCAAATATGTCAAACCACCGTATGAATTTGCTTTTGGGCACGGACTCCGCCATGTCCATGAGCCTCGTGACGCCCGCCGGCACCCACTCATTCGTCATGGCCAGCGTGTCGTCCTTTACGTCGGTGATGCAGCAGTGATCCGCGCGGAAATAGAGGCCGATATGCTCGAGCATTTTGTCGAACGCCACATTTAGGTCCGTCTCCGAATAAAGAATCTGCACCGTCTCATTGAGCACGGCCTCCGCCTGAAGTGTCTTCTGAAGGTTCTCACGCTGTCTCACGGATTCAGTCACATCGACGACAACCTCGACACACGCGTCATGGCCTTTGTACCGTATCGGCGAATCAAAAGCCTGAAACATCCTTTTGAGATACGCATTGTACCCCTCGCCCATCCATTTGCCGTGCTCCGTCATGCGCTGCGGACACTGCTCGCACTGCTTGTCCTTTTTTTGGAGCACCTCGTAGCATTTCCTGCCGATGTAGTCAGTCTCCGTGATGCCAAGCGCCTCACGCCCAACACGGTTGACGAAAAGCAGCTCGTCGGTATCCCTGTCCATGACGTAGATGATCATGCCGAGCTCGTCAAATATGCTGAGGTCCGTATATTCAGCGCGTTCATTTTGTTCCGTATTTTCTTTTTCGATGCCTTCATTGCTTTCGAGCATTTCAATACCGCCTCTTATTTTGAAGCCTCATACGGTTTCTTTTTCCTCTTTTTCCAGTGCCAGCGCGGCCTGCACCATGATGGCGCACTCGAGGCGCTTTTTCTGGATGGCGCATCCGACCTCGTACGGCTCGCGGATGTCGCCGTGGAACAAATCCGCATTCGCGTGGCAACCACCGCTGCAGAAAAATCTTGCCCAGCAATCGCGGCACTTCTCCTTGTTGAGCACATGAGACTCCCTGAAATATTTTGGCCAATGATTGTCCGTCACGCCCTCGAACACGGAGCCCAATCGATATTTCTCGCGGCCAACAAACTGATGGCACGGATAGAGGTCGCCATTCGCCGCGACGGCCATGTATTCGTGACCCGCGCCGCAGCCCGCGAGGCGCTTCGCGACGCACGGCCCATTCGAAAGGTCCATATTGAAATGGAAGAAGAAAAAGCCGCGACCTTCCCTCTGGCGCTTGAGATACGCGTCAACGAGGCGATCGTATTCCTCGTACACGCGCGGGAGATCCGACTCCTCGATGCCATACGGCGCGTCCTTCGCGACGACGGGCTCGATGGAGAGAATGTCAAATCCCGCGTCCGCCATCGAAAGCACGTCCTTCGTAAAATCGAGATTATACTTCGTATATGTGCCGCGCAGATAATAGTTGTCGCCGCCGCGTGAATCGACGAGCGCCTTGAAATTCTTGAGCACCCTGTCATACGTGCCATTGCCGCCCGCGTCTGGGCGCATGCGGTCGTGCGTCTCCTTGCGGCCATCGAGCGACAGCACGAGGCTGATGTTGTTGTCGTTGAAAAATTTGCGATTTTCCTCATTTAAAAGGAGGCCGTTCGTCGTGAGCGTCAGCTTGAATTTCTTGCCCGTCGTCTTTTCTTTCGCGCGAATGTACTCCGTCAGATGGCGCACGACCGGCATATTCACGAGTGGCTCGCCGCCGAAAAAGTCAATCTCCGAGTGAATACGCGGCCCCATGTGCTCTATGAGGTAGTCCACGGCACGCTCGCCGACCTCATTCGTCATGAGCTCTCGCCCGCCGCCGAATTCACCCGTGTCGGCGAAGCAATATTTGCAGCGCAGATTGCAGTCATGTGCGACCATGAGGCAGAGGGACTTCACGATGCCGACCTCCGCGAACGTCGGCGGCACATCGATGTCCGGCGCGAAAAGCTCATTCGCGTCCATTAGCTCATGAAGCTCAGCGAGCGACTCGCGGAGCTCCGCCTCGTCATATTTATCTTTAAACGCCGCGACGACAGCGTCATCGTTCTTGCCGTCGAAGACGTCCATCATGTCATAAATCATCTTGTCGATGACATGCACCGCGCCGCTGTTCACGTCGAGCAATATGTACATGCCATTCTGTACGAACTTGTGGATTTTGTTATTAGCCTGCATCAAAAATAGTGACCCCTATGATTTTATTTTTGTGGTGAGTTTGTGAGTTTGTAAAACTTATGTCCAGTTTCTGCTTAATAATACAGCGACGAGATAACCCTCTCCGCCTCGCATTCGCTCGGCACCTCCCCCATATGGGGAGGCTGGATTTACAGATTCTGGAAACATTTAAATTAGCTGAACAATCGACTAATGGAAGCGTGAAGTCTTTTATCCTACCGTCTCAGTTCTAAGCATTAAGTCTCTCTTACTTTGCCTCCCACCATGGGGGAGGTGCCCCGCAGGGGCGGAGAGGGTCTTTTCAAACTCATTCCAAATAAAAATGGGTGTCACCGAATGGCAACACCCACGATAATCATTCTTACCTGCCGCCGTGCTCGCATACCTGGTTGCCAACAGTGCAGGATGTCTTGCACGCGGACTGGCATGAAGCCTGGCACTCGCCGCAGCCGCCTTTGCCGATTGTGCTCTGGAGATTTGGCTTGTTCACTGTTTTGATATGTTTCATTATTCAGTTCCCCCCGTCAGATAAATGTTTCTTCTACAAATGCTACTTTAATGTAAATCACATCTCTATTCTACGACATTTTTGCCAATAGTGCAAGAAAGAGTTTAGAAAACGCCGAATAGCCGAATTGAATAATCGAAGTAGGAGTATTGACGAGAGATTTTTTCGCATAGCAAGGAGATGCTAGGCGGAAAAAGATCCGTCAAGACGACTACTTCGCCTTTATTTCGCGAGCCGCTCAAGCGCCCTGTGCGCAATGTCGTGGCGATAATGAACGCCGTCGAAATGAATCTTCTTAACGCCCGCATACGCCTTGTCGATTGCGCCCTTGATGTCGTCGGCCTCTGCCACGACGCCGAGCACGCGGCCACCATTCGTCACGAGCTTTCCGCCGTCTTCCTTCGTGCCCGCATGGACGACGAGTGCGCCGAGTGCCTCAGCGTCCTCGATGCCCGTGATTTCCTTGCCCTTCTCGTAGTGCTCAGGATAGCCGCCCGACGCCATGATGACGCATGCCGCCGCGCCGTCCGACCACTCGATTTTCTGCTCGCTGAGCGTGCCGTCGATGCACGCGAGCATGATGTCAACGATGTCGCTCTTGAGGAGCGGCAGCACGACCTGCGTCTCCGGGTCGCCGAAGCGCGCGTTGAACTCGACGACTTTCGGCCCTTTCGCCGTGATCATGAGCCCCGCATAGAGGCATCCCTTATATGGATGGCCTTCCTTCTTCATGCCCTCGATGACGGGCACGAGGATTTCTTTTTTGACGCGCTCCATCATCTCCGGCGTCATGACAGGCGCAGGAGCATAAGCGCCCATGCCGCCCGTGTTGAGTCCCTCGTCGCCGTCGTTCACGCGCTTGTGGTCCTGCGACGACACCATCGGCACGATTGTCTCGCCGTCGGTGAAGCAGAGGACGGACGCCTCCTCGCCCTCCATGAATTCCTCGATGACGATGCTCTTGCCCGCGTCGCCAAACGCCTTGTCCTGCATGATGGTGTCGATTGCGTCAATCGCCTCATCGACCGTCTTCGTGAGAATGACGCCCTTGCCCGCCGCGAGGCCGTCCGCCTTTATCGCGAATGGCTGACGCATCTGACGCACATAGACGTGCGCGCGGCCGATGTTGTTGAACGTCTCGCTCTTCGCCGTCGGTATGCCGTAGCGGCGCATGATGACCTTCGAGTACACCTTCGAGCCCTCGAGCATCGCCGCGTCCTTCGACGGACCAAACGCCTTTATGCCCGCCGCAGTGAGCGCATCGACGACGCCGTTCACGAGCGGCACCTCCGGTCCCACGACGACGAGGTCGATATTTTTCTCCTGCGCGAGCTTCACGATTGCGTCATTGTCCTCGATGTCGACGCCCGCGACACACTCCGCATATTTTTTCATGCCAGGATTGCCCGGCACCGCGTAGATTTTCTCCGCCTTTGGGCTTTGGCTGATTTTCCAGACGAGCGTGTGCTCACGGCCGCCGCTCCCCAGTACCATTATATTCATTTGCTGATCTGCTCCTTCAAATATTTCTGTATGCAGTCATCGTACTCAGCCGTGTGCTGGAATGCCTCCTGCGCGAGCTCCATGCGCATCATGCCGCTCGTCGTGCCGTCCTTGAGTATCGCGTCGGCCACCTCGTCATAGCGGCTCGGGTTCGTCACGACCGTCACGTAGCGGAAATTTTTCGCCGCCGCGCGTATCATCGCAGGGCCGCCGATGTCGATGTTCTCGATGGCCTCGGAGAGCGTGACATTCTCCTTTGCGATTGTCTCGCGGAATGGATAGAGATTGCAGACGACGAGATCAATCGGCGTGATCTTGTGCTCCTTCATCTGCTGCACGTGCTCCGGATTGTCGCGCACGGCGAGAATGCCGCCGTGGATGTACGGATTGAGCGTCTTCACGCGGCCGTCCATGATTTCAGGAAATCCCGTGACGTCCGAGACGTAGAGCACAGGGATGCCCGCGTCCTGTATCGTGCGCATCGTGCCGCCCGTCGAAACAATCTCGACGCCCGTAGCCTGCAGCTTTTTCGCGAACGCGACGATGCCCGTCTTGTCCGACACGCTCAAAAGTGCCCGTTTTATTTTCATCATTCATTCCCCCTAGGTATTTTTTAGAAATTCTACGCATACAAATGAGGGCGCACTGAACAATGCGCCCTACATGTCAATCTAAAATTTTCACGTGCCGACCCTCGACCTTGAGCTTTCCTTTGCAATAGAGCTCAATGGCGCGGGGATACAGCTTGTGCTCCTCGACGAGCACTCTCGCCGCGAGCGTGTCCTCGTCGTCGTCCTGCTCGACAGGCACAACCGTCTGCAGGATGATGGGGCCAGAGTCCATGCCCTCATCGACGAAATGAATCGTGCAGCCCGATACTTTGACACCGTACGCGAGCACGTCGCGATGCGCATGTGCCCCGCCGAAAGACGGCAAAAGCGACGGATGAATATTCATGATGCGGCCCGCAAATTCGCGCACGAAATACGGGCTCAGTATGCGCATGAACCCAGCGAGCACGACGAGCGTCACGCCGTATTTATGAAGCTCCGCCGCGATGTCGCGCTCAAATGATTCCTTGTCGCTGTACTTTTTGCGGTCAAAGCAAATATGCGGGATGCCCGCCTTCTCCGCGCGCTCGAGCGCTTTTGCGTCAGGCTTGTCCGTGATGACGACGGCGATCGTCGCAGGTATCTGCCCGCTCTCGACGGCCGCCATGATGGACTGAAGATTTGTCCCGCGTCCCGAGCACAGCACGCCGAGGATATGCTTTTTTGCGTTTCCGCTTTCATTTTCGCTCATGCGAATACCCCGCCTTTTATCGTGACCTCGTGGGCGCCGCGCGTGACCTCGCCGATGCGGTAGGCCGTCCGTTCATTCAGTTTAAGCGACTTCTCGACGTCATCCGCGCGGTCCTTGTCGACAATGATGACCATGCCGATGCCCATGTTGAACGTGCGGTACATCTCATGCCAATCGACATTGCCCCACTCATGCATGAGGCGGAAAATCGCTGGCATCTCCCAAGCGTCGTCATTTATCGTGGCGCCCATGTCCTTCGGCAGCGCGCGCGGTATGTTGTCGTAGAATCCGCCGCCCGTGATGTGTGCCATGCCGTGTATCGCCTCGCCAAACACGGCCAAGAGAGGCATTACCGTGCTCGGATAGAGACGCGTCGGCGTCAGAAGAGCATCACCGATTGTCTCGCCGAGCTCGTCGATTTTCTCATCGCCCTTGAATTTCTTCACATCGAACACGATTTTCCTCACGAGCGAAAAGCCATTGGAATGGAGACCGCTCGACGGCAGGCCAAAAAGCACGTCGCCCTCCTTGACGCGCTCGCTCGTGATGATTTTCGATTTCTCGACGACGCCTACAGCAAACCCCGCGATGTCGTACTCGCCGACGGGGTAAAATCCGTTCATCTCCGCTGTCTCGCCGCCAATCAGCGCACAGCCCGACTCCTTGCAAGCACCCGCGACGCCCTTGACGATCGACGCTACCTGCTCCGGCTCGAGCTTGCCGACCGCGAGATAGTCGAGGAAGAAAAGCGGCTCCGCGCCCTGCACGATGATGTCGTTGACGCACATCGCGACGGCGTCCTGACCAATCGTGTCGTGGCGGCCGAGCTTGAAAGCGATTTTGAGCTTCGTGCCGACGCCGTCCGTGCCCGAAACAAGCACCGGCTCATCGTACTTCTTGCTGTTCAGCGCGAAAAGCCCGCCAAACCCGCCGAGGTCGCCGAGCACCTCTGGGCGATACGTCGCCCTCACGCTGTCCTTTATCAGCTCCACCGAGCGATTGCCCGCATCGATGTCAACGCCGGCGTCGCGATAAGTGAGAGATTGAGTCATAATCTTAGCTCCTATTTATATCGATATATCGATATATCGATATATCGACGTTTATTTCTTCCGCTGCTCAAAGACGTACTTGCCCGCGCCCTCAGGGATTTCGCCCTTCTCAATCGGGTAGTCGCTGTTGAAGCACGCATAGCACATCTGCTCCGGATCGACGGCCGTCATCGCCTTTTTCAGTCCCTCTATCGAGAGAAAATGGAGCGAATCCGCCTGAATATACTCTCTGATCTCCTCGACGGACTTCGTCGCGGCAATGAGCTCTTTTCTGACCTGCGTGTCGATGCCGTAGTAGCATGGGAAGCCAATCGGGGGCGACGAAACGCACATGTGTACCTCACGTGCACCCGCATTTCTCAGCATCTTCACGATTTTGCCGCTCGTCGTGCCGCGCACGATGGAGTCATCGACCATGATGACAGACTTGCCATTTACAGCCGATCGGATAGCATTGAGCTTCAGCTGCACGGCCGTGTCGCGTTTCTTCTGCGTCGGCTGGATGAATGTACGCCCTATGTAGCGATTTTTCATGAGCCCCTCGACGAACGGTATGCCCGATTCGTATGCGTAGCCCGTCGCCGCCGTCGTGCCCGAGTCCGGCACCGATATGACGATGTCCGCCTTTGGGCAATGCTCGCGCGCGAGTATGCGGCCCATCATGAACCGCGCGTCGTGGACGCTTTGCCCGTCGATGATGGAGTCGGAACGCGCGAAATATATGTACTCGAAAATGCAGGAGGCGAGCTTCTGCTTCGGCGTGAACCTGATGGATTTTATATTATCTGGACCACTGCCATCGATGACGACCATCTCGCCTGGCTCCACATCGCGCACGAACTCCGCGCCGATGACATCGAGGCCGCATGTCTCGGACGAGAGCACCCAGCCGTCATCGAGCCTGCCGATGCAGAGCGGGCGGAATCCCTGCGGATCACGCGCGCCGATGAGCTTCGTCTCCGTCATGAGCGTGATGCAGTACGCGCCCTTCACCTTGTTGAGACTGTCAGCGAGCTTTTCCTCTATTGTCTCCTTGCGTGAACGCGCGATGAGATTGAGGATGACCTCCGTATCGACAGACGTCTGGAACATCGCGCCGTTCTGCTCAAGCTCGTGGCGTATCTCCGGCGCGTTCGTGAGATTGCCGTTGTGCGCGAGACTGATCTTGCCGCCCGCGTAGTTCACGATGAGCGGCTGCGTGTTGATGCGCAAAGACGAGCCCGTCGTCGAGTAGCGTACATGGCCTATCGCGATGCGCTGGTTGTCCATGTGCGGCACCTGATGGCGGAACACCTCATTGACGAGTCCCATGCCGCGCGACACGTCCATCCAAGCGCCGTCCGTCACCGCGATGCCCGCGCTCTCCTGCCCGCGGTGCTGGAGCGCGTAAAGGCCGAGATACGTGAGCGTCGATACATCCTCGTCCGGCGCGTACACGCCGTAGACGCCGCACTCCTCATGCCAGGGGCCGTGCAAAGATTCTGTCATTTATCTCTCTTCTCCCGTCAGACGACGAAGCATCTCCTTGTATGCGCCCTCCACATTGCCGAGGTCACGGCGGAAACGGTCTTTGTCGAGCTTCTCATGCGTGTCGCTGTCCCAGAAACGGCAGTTGTCCGGCGAAATCTCGTCGCCGAGAATGATGTTGCCATCCTTGTCCTTGCCGAATTCGAGCTTGAAATCGACGAGGTCAACTTTCTTCGTCTTGAGGAATTTCTTCAAAATATCATTGATTTCGAGGCCGAGACGCTCGATCTCCGCTATCTCCTCTTTCGTCGCGAGGCCAAGCGCGATAGCGTCGTAGCTGTTGAGCATAGGGTCATTGAGCGCGTCATTTTTGAGGAAAAGCTCGACGGTCGGGCTATTGAACACTTTGCCCTCGTCTATGCCGTAGCGCTTCGAGAAACTGCCCGCCGCGACATTTCTCATGACGACCTCGAGAGGGAACATCGTGAGCTTTTTGACGACCATCTCGCGGTCGCTCGGCATGCTGACATAGTGCGTCTTTATGCCCTGCTTTGCGAGGTAATCAAAGAAGAAAGCCGTCATCTTGTTGTTCATGATGCCCTTCTCGGCAATCGTGCCCTTCTTTGCGCCGTTGCCGGCCGTCGCGTCGTCCTTGTAATAGACGAGAAGCTCGTCCGGATTGTCCGTCGCGTACATGATTTTTGCCTTGCCCTCGTAAAGCTGCTTGCCCTTTTCCATTGTGATAATTCCTCCCAATTTATTACTTATTTAGAAACATTTGATATAGTCGCGCCCGAAAACGGGCGTAAATCAACAATAAATCAAAGCTGTGCCTTCACGCGCTCCGCCTTCACGTCAACCTCTTTCGCAAGATTCGCGCGGTACTCTTTCATCTTGTCAGCGAGGCCCTTGTCCGCCTGCGCGAGTATCTGCACCGCGAAAAGCGCCGCATTCTTCGCGCCGTTGATTGCCATCGTCGCAACAGGGACGCCGCTCGGCATCTGCACCGTCGCGAGCAGCGAGTCGAGACCATTCATCGGCGACGCATTGATGGGCACGCCGATGACCGGGAGCGTCGTGTAGCTTGCGATGACGCCCGCGAGATGAGCCGCACCGCCCGCTGCCGCGATGAAAAGATTGATGCCATTCTGCTCCGCGCCCTCCGCGATCTCGCGGACCTTCAGCGGCGTGCGATGAGCCGACGCAACAGTGACCATCGGCTCGACGCCGAACTGCTTCAGCACCTCGACAGCCGACTTCATGACAGGCCAGTCAGAGTCGCTCCCAATGATAATTCCAACTTTCACGAAAACCATCTCCAATTTTAAAATAGAAATGCATCCTCGGAGGGGAACACCTCCCCACTGTGATACTAATCACATCGTAAATCATTATATCATAGCGAGCGCCCTACGCAAAAGAAATTCTAAAAAAAATGGTGACTTATCTGAAAGTATACACGAATGAATGTTGAAATGGTAATTTTAATCCGTACGCTGAATTACTTAATGCGTTATAATCTATTGAGTCTCTGCATGTTTCCCATTGAAATGAAGGACAGTTGTTCGCTATCAATTATATCGTTAAGCACTGCTTTCGCTATGCCTCCCACTCTGGGGGAGGTGCCCCCGCAGGGGGCGGAGAGGGTCTGCTTGAGTGGCAAAAATTCACTTCTTCACTCCACAACCCAAAAAATTTTCCAACAAAAAAAGCTGCTGCATCACTGCAACAGCCCTGCTTATTTCCAATATCAGCCAGCGACACGGACGCTCGCGCCTGCGCTCATGATGCGGCTCGCATAGCCGTCCGTGAGTCTGACCTCTATATGCTCCACGCCCGGCACCACGCTCGCAATCGATCCCACATGCGCAGCGATAACACGCGCCGCGCTGTCAATCTCTGCCGCCGCGCCCGTCGCATCGTAGCACCTCACATCAGCGCCCTCGCCCGAGAGGATATAGTCGGCGCCGACTCCATCGCGCGACGAGAGAAGCATCGCGATGCCGTCATGTGTCGGCATAGTGAATGTATCATTCCACACCATATAGCGCACACCATCAATCACAAATTTGTCAATTACCAGCATCGCTTTCGCCCCCAAAATTTATTCTCGCTTCTTATTCTTGCTTCACAGAAGTATTGAAGTCGTAATTCATTTGATAGGCTTATTATAGCAGGCAATATGTGAAAGCAAAATGCTAAAAAATGTCATGTAGCTATCAGATTGTGCTATAATGTGAAAAAGAATCATGAAGGAGCGCACCATTAATAATGAATAAAAAAGATAGAGAAGCAATACAGCAACGCGGCTACCTCGTCGAAAATTTCCGCGTGTTCAGGCTCGACGACGCAGCGCTCGCACCAATACCATTTCACTACCACGACTTCCACAAGCTCATAATATTTCTCTCCGGCACTTGCGACTACATCATCGAGGGCCGCGAGTGGCACCTCGCGCCGAGGGACATCGTATTCGTGCGCGCGGGCGAAATCCATCGCCCCATCCCACAAAGCGGCGTGCCATACGAGCGCATCGTCATCTACATCGCGCCGATGTTTCTCGAGCGCTTTCACGCAAATGACGGCGACACGCTCGCGCGATGCTTTCACTCCGCGCGCGATGCATCAAGCGTCATGCACCTCACCGAAGGCCACACGCACGACCTTCTCTTTCACATCGAGAAACTCGAGCGCGTCTCGCGCGAGCATGGCTTCGCGAATAAGCTCTACACGGAAATGCTCTTCATCGAATTCATGATACTCCTCAATCGCGCCATCATCGGCGGCGAGCTCGACACCACTGCCGTCACCTGCGACAAAAAAATTCAGCCCGTCATCGAGCACCTCGCCGCACACATCACCGAGCCCGTCGACATCGACGCGCTCGCCGCAAAATTTTTCATATCGCGCTCGTACCTCATGCACAGATTCAAAGACGCGACAGGCTACGGCGTCCGCCAATACGTCACAAAAAAAAGGCTGCACCTCTCGAGGACGCTGCTCATCGAAAAAAACAACGAGCCCGTTGCCTCGATAGGCACAGCCTGCGGCTTCACCGACTACCTCTCATTCCTGCGCGCATTCAAAAAAGAATTCAAAGAAACGCCCGACGAATACAGGAAGGCGCATCAGCAGTAATTATCTTTGGTAGACCTGATTGTTTGATTTTATCTTGCTTGTACAACTAAATATTTACGTGCTATAATTCACTATTAGAGGAAGGTACAGTTTGGCGGTCATCTTCTGCCCTCGTAAAAAGGGGGAACGCCTATGAGTGATACTATCGTAGTTCTGCTACTGATACTGTTGATTCTTATAGAGTTAAAAAGAAAATAGCCGCCCCTAGTTGGCAGCTACGGCGGCTTTAAGCAATTTGTGCTTTTAACTTCCGAGGGCACGACCGCTAGGCCGTACCTTTCTCTACTTTTATTATACATCGTAAAATGCTATTTTTCAACACCCACAGCTTCTTGTCACGCACTTTCAAAAGCGATTCGTGTAAAGCCTAGACTAAAATAGATTCAATGAATTCAGAAAGGAGCAATGACCTATGAAATGCCCATCATGCACATATAAGGAAATGAAAGAAGATACAACTACTTACTATGTCAAAGTTGACAGCTCATATTTTATAATAGAAAACGTTCCGTGCCTGATATGCGACCGCTGCGGCGAGGAATATTTCCGCGCGTCTGTAATAGAGCATATCGAAAAAATCGTCAAAGCCCTTGAAGATAGGAATGAAAAAGTAACAATAGCAGATTATCAATCAGCCGCATAAACTCATAGAAAAAGCCTCGACGAATGCCGAGGCTTTTTCTATTGCAATCCATTTCACAAATTGATATACTTGATTTTAGGCACTGCCATAACGGTAGGCGGTTATGCCCTTCATTCGTTTGACTATATCAATACGAAGGGAGGGATGCGGCTCTCCAATA
>OMWN01000100.1 GCA_900314765.1 uncultured Selenomonadales bacterium
AAGAAAATGACACGGCGATGCACAGGATTTAAATTTTTAATTCAAAAAAATTTAAAATTTGTGTCCAGTTTTTGTTGACTAGTGCACATTCAAATTATCACAAATTTATCGCAAAAAAATCATCCTCTCCACACGAAGAGGGTGATTTTTTGATTCGTATGAAATTCGCGATTATATCAGAGCGTCGGCAGTACTTCTTTGTAGAGGAAGCCCTCGCGGACGCCGGACATGTTGTATGTGATGGTCTGCGCGTTGAAGTGCTCGGCGATGGCGCCTGCTATGACAAATCCCGGGAACAGCGTGTGAAGGCGATCCGGCTCAGCCTTCATCAAAAGAACCATGTCGTCCTCGGGGAGTATCTCGTCGACGGCGAAGTGCGCGATCATCTCGTAGAGTCCCGTCGCGGGTATCGTGCGCACGATGCCGTCGTCGGGGTGGAGCGCCTTGTAGACGGAGAGCGCGCCTTTGAATGTGCCGCCGAGTCCGACGATGTTCAGCGCCTTTATGCCGTCGAATTCTTTGATGGACGAGAGCAGCTCCTTCACGGCTGTCCTCATCTCCGTGACTTCGCGCGGCGTCGGGATGATGCCTGTGACGTATTTCGTTTTCAGCGCGAGCGAGCCGAGCTCTATGCTCATTTTCTTCGCGATTTCGCCGTCCTTGTAGTAGACGACCTCGGACGAGCCACCGCCGATGTCGACGAGCACGCCTTCGTCTTCTGTGAGGCTGCGCTTTGCACCGTAGAAATCGAATTGCGCTTCCTCGTCGCCCGTAATGACGCGAATGGGGATGCCCGTGCGGCGCTCTATCTCGGCCACGGCCTCGCGGCTGTTCGTCGCGTTGCGGAGCGCGGCCGTGGTGAATGACGTCACGCGCTCGATGTGGAGCCCCATGAGGTAGTTCCTGAAATCGCGCAGCACGTCGGTCGCGCGCTCGATGCCCGCCTGCGACATCTTGCCGTCCTTCACGTATGACGCGAGCCCCGCGATGACTTTCTTCTTCATTATCATCGTGGCCTCGCCTTTTTCAATTTGGTAGATGGCCATGCGCATGGTATTGGAGCCGATGTCGATGATTGCCTGTATCATGTTTTTTCCTCCCATTCAGAGCCGTGGAAATTTTCTTCGAGAATCATTTGAATCAACATTATAGTATTCGCTTTTTTGTAAAAATTTCCTTCTATTTTTTGAGCCTCGCAAAAATTTTTTTAAATTTTATCTTTGCCAATTTCCATTCTAAATGATGTTATGTTATAATTGACAAAATAGGATAGGCAGCTAGGAGGCGTTGTGAAATTGGATAGAAAGCTGAAAATACTGATAACGGATGATTCGAAGCTCCTGAGGAAGAAGCTTCGCGCTGAGCTCGAGTCGCTTGGGTGCGAGGTCATAGAGGCAGAGAACGGCAAGGAGGCCGTCATGAAGGATCTCCAGGAGAAGCCGGACGGCGTTTTCCTCGACATCGTCATGCCGGAGGTGGGCGGTATAGAGGCGCTCCAGGTCATGCATGAGGTCAATCCTGAGACGCCGGTCGTGATGCTCTCGTCGGCAGGCACGCCGCAGAAGCTCATGGAGACGCTGAAACTCGGTGCCATAGATTTCATACAGAAGCCATATACGTCAGTGCAGGTGAAGAAAGCGTTGGAAGCCATCCGAAAGAAGGCTGAGCAGAATGAATAGCCTTTACCTGGCGCAGCACCTTTTGAATGACGGCGTGCTCACGGCGGACGATGTGAGAGCGCTTTTGCCGAAATGCGAGGCAGCGGAGCCGTGCGATGAGATACTCGCGGCGGCGCACGAGAAAAAGGCGACGGAGAGCACGAAGTTCGCGCAGGCGCTCGTCGACGAGGGGCGCCTCGTGATGGCGGACGCGCTCGACCTCATAGAGAAGTACAGCGCCGAGGACGCGGACGCGCACCCCGTGGCGACGGCCGTGGGGAAGCTTGCCGACGAGTCGGTTGATTATGAGCTGCCGAGCTACTGCGAGTTCTGCGAGATTTTCCTGCGCTCGTTTATACGCTTCATGGACACGCCAGCGGTCGTCTCCGTGGAGCCGCCAATTTTCGGCGATGTGTCGGAGACGCACATTGTCACGCAGAAGCTGTCGGGTGATTTGACGTTTGTGACAGGTATTTTCACCAGCGACGATATGTTCGTCGAGATGGCGAAGCGCTACAGCCATGAGGACATCGAGGAAGTGGATGAGCTCGCGATAGACAGTCTGCAGGAGTTCCTCAATGTCATAAATGGCCTTTTCGCCGTGGACATGGCAAAGCAGCAGCGTGACATCGATCTCGACGCGCCGCAGGTCATTGCGAACAGCATGCCGGGCGGCAGCAACACGCTGAAGGTCGAAGTGATTTCAGGCATCGGCGATTTCGTGCTGATGACGGCGACGGATGAGATTGCGTTTCGCGAATTCATGGAGTGAATGACTGGTTTGAATAGAAAAGAATATGATGGGCGTTTCCTCTCGTAGACGATGTGCGGTTTTGAGAGGAGCGCCTTTTTTGTTTGGGTTAATTTAATTTTATGATTGAAATTTTAATTTCTATTTTGATAAATTTATGTTAGAATGACTGATAAATGTGTTTTCGCTTGAATTTCATGTCATCAGAAATCTGGGGAATGGTAGAATGCGTATCATCACGGGCTCCGCGAGGGGCGCGCGGCTCAAAACGCCGAAGGGCATGACGACGCGGCCGACGGCTGACCGAGTGAAGGGGTCGCTTTTCAATATCATCGGGCGGATGTTCGCGGGTGGCGACGTCGATGTGCTCGATGTGTTCGCGGGCACGGGCAATCTCGGGCTCGAGGCGCTCTCGCGCGGCGCGCGCTCCGCGACGTTCGTCGACAAGGCGACGCAGAGGATCATCGCGGACAACGCTGAGCACACGCACCTCTCTGACAGGGCGCGCATATATGGCGGCGACGTCTTCGCTGTCATGGCGCGGCTGCTCGCGGGCAGCGCGCGGTTCGGGCTCGTCTTTGCGGATCCGCCGTATCATGTCGGGCTGTGGCAGCGCACGCTTAAGTATCTCGACGGCGCGGGCGCGGGGCTCCTCGCGGATGGTGCGCTCATTGTCATCGAGCACGGCGTCGATGAGAATGAACTGCCTGAGCTCATGACGCTCGAGCGCGTCAGAAACGAAAAATATGGCCGCACGACGCAGCTCAGCTTTTTCAGGCGCAGGCAAGATGGTGCACCGTCAGATGACAAAGATGATAAAATTGATGAAACGATGGGAGAGAAAGTTTGAATGAGAACAGCAGTATGCTCGGGGAGCTTTGACCCTGTCACATACGGGCACATAGATATTTTTGAGCGCGCGAGCAAGATGTTTGACAAAATCATCGTCGGCGTCTTTCATAACATTCGCAAGGAGCCTTTTTTCACGGTGGACGAGCGCATAAGGCTCATCACGGAGTCGACGAAGCACATAGACAACCTCTCCGTGGCGTCGTTTTCGGGGATACTGCCAGACTTCATGCACGAGGTCGGCGCGAGCGTCATCGTGCGCGGCCTCAGAAGCGTCACGGATTTTGAGTACGAGATGCAGGAGGCGCAGATGATAAAGCACATCTCGCCCGACATCGAGACGATTTTTATACTCACGTCGCAGGACTATTATTTCCTGTCGTCGTCGGGCGTCAGAGAGCTTGCGACGTTCCGCGGCGATGTGGCAGGGCTCGTGCCGCCGTGCGTTGAGAAGGCAATCAATGAGAAAATGGGAATCGTGAGATAATTTAGAGTAAATTCAATGAGCAAATGTGGTCTGACTTTTTTACCAAAGATATTGTTATTTAGCGATAAAAATGATAAAATGTAAACTTGAGCGCAGTGTGAGTTGAGTATGAGCGATACATGATGTCATAATGGCTATGTGCTCATTTATTATATCGAATGGCAGAAGGTAGGCTGGTCAAATGGCGGTTAGCGATATTTTGGACGCAATCGAGAACCTCGTGGTTGAGTCGAAACGCATTGTATTCACGAATAAATGTATAATAGAAGAGTCTGAGCTGATAAGGCTCGTCGATGACCTCAGAAACGAACTCCCGCAGGAGCTGCAGGAGGCCGAGACCATCATGCAGGAGCAGGACAAAATCTTGGCTGATGCGCGTGAAGAGGCCCAGCAGATAATCGACAAGGCGAAGACGTACGCGAATCAGCTCGTGGATGAGAGCGCCATCGTGAAGCAGTCGCAGGAGAAGTCGGAGCTCATCATGGCGCAGGCGAAGGCTCAGCATGACGAGATCATCAATCGCACGCTTGAGAGCGCGCAGGAGCTCTCAGCGAACGCGAATCAGTATGCCAATCAAGTGTTTGAGCATCTCGTGAGCAACGTGGGCGCGTCGCTTCAAGTGCTGCAACAGGCGCAGGAAGATTTGCAGAAGATGCCGATGGGGCCAGAGATACCCGAGGGCATTGAGCTGCCAGATCAGCCGATGACGCCGCAGGTCGTTGACGGCGTGAAATAATTTTATACGAAAATAGAAGCTCTTTTCATCGATGGATGGAAAGGGCTTTTTTCGTGCGCGAAAAATTGCGCGTCAAATGTTCGACAGGCATGAAATTTTATTTTCACAAAGCATTAGACATCTGTTAGACTTTGCATATAATTGAATCAGCAAAATAAAATGGGTGGTGAGTCTCTTGAAAAAAGAAGACATCGAAAAATGTTTGACGGATTATAAAAGCGGAAGAATGTCTCTCGCTGATGCGATGGACAAAATCGAGAACTCGAATTGCGCGAATATGGGCTTTGCGAATGTTGATCTTAATCGCGAGGCAAGGCAAGGATTTCCAGAGGTGATTTTCGCCGAGGGCAAGACGGCGGAGCAGGTGACGGAAATCATGGCGACGCTCGTCGAGCGCAGCGAGAAAAATGTCATGGCGTCGCGCGTGTCGGCGGATAAGGCGGCCGTTGTTCAGAGAAAAATCAAGAACGCAATATATGATAGCGAGTCGAGAATACTTTATGTGAAGCGAGACACGAGCCCTGTCGACGAGGCGCACCGAATCGCAGTGCTGACGGCGGGGACGAGCGATATCCCCGTTGCGGCGGAGGCGGCGCTCACGGCTGAGCTGATGGGCAACGCCGTGGACCGCGTATATGATGTGGGCGTCGCGGGCATTCACAGGCTCTTCGCGCATGAGAAGGAAATCATGGCGGCCAACGTGCTCATCGTGGTGGCAGGCATGGAGGGCGCACTCGCGAGCGTCGTGGGCGGGCTCACAGCGCATCCCGTCATAGCCGTGCCGACGAGCGTCGGCTACGGCGCGAGCTTTCACGGGCTGTCGGCGCTATTGGCGATGCTGAACTCGTGCGCCGCGGGCGTGGCCGTGATGAACATAGACAACGGCTTCGGCGCGGGCGTGCTCGCGAGCAAAATCAACAAACTCAGATGAATGATGGATAATGAGGTGTGACAATGAAAGCGATTTACTTGGACTGCTTTGCGGGCATCAGCGGCAATATGTTGCTTGGCGCATTTCTTCAGGCGGGCGTGCCGCTGAGCTATCTCGAGGGTGAGCTTCATAAGCTGATAAAGCCCGAGGAATTCACGATAAATGTGACGGATGTATCGAAAAACGGCATACAGGCGAAATACGTGGACGTAGTGCTCCCAGATGAGCCCGTCGAGTTTCACGCGATGGCGGAGCACGGACATGAGCATGTTCACGACGATGAGCATCACACGGCGCATCATCATGAGCATGACTACGGCGATGAAATGAGTGAGCACGCGCATGAAAATCCCGCGCATCCGCATGATTTTGGGCGCGAGATGGAGCACCTTCATGCGCATCACCATCATCAGCATCGCACGATGGGCATGATTCGCGAGATGATTCTCGACTCTGGGCTCTCCGACAGAGTCAAGAAGACGAGCATCGGCATTTTCACATGTCTTGCGGAGGCGGAGGGCAAAGTGCACGGCAAGTCCGTCGACGAGGTGCATTTCCACGAGGTTGGCGCGACGGACTCCATCGTCGACATCGTCGGCACGGCTATATGCCTCGAGTACATGGACATCGACCGTGTCTTCGTTTCGCGTGTCAATACGGGCAGTGGCTTCGTCGAGTGCGCGCATGGCACGATGATGGTGCCCGCGCCCGCGACGGCTGAGCTTTTGAAGGGATTCCCGTCGTATCATGCGGCCGACGCGAAGGAAATGACGACGCCGACAGGCGCCGCCGTCATCCACGCGCTCGCGTCGTATTCTGAGAATATGCCGTCGGATTTTTGCCCAGACCTCATCGCCTACGGCGCGGGATATTGGGATCTCTCCATACCGAACGTGCTGCGCGTCTACTTCGGCGAGACGTCGAGCAGCCGCGAGCAGAAGCGGTTTGTGCTCGAGACGAATATTGACGACATGAACCCGCAGGACTACGGCTATGTGTATGACAGGCTATTGGCAGCGGGCGCGCTCGATGTGTGGACGACGCCGATATTTATGAAGAAAAATCGCCCTGCCGTGACGCTTTCGGTGCTGACGGACGAGGAAAACAAGGAGGCATGCCTCGACATCATTTTCGCGGAGACGACGACGATAGGCGTGCGCCTTATCCCGATAAATCAGCGTCGCGAGGCGCAGCGTCGCACGGCAAAGGTGGAGACGCCGTACGGTGAGGTGGACTGCAAAATCAGCGCATACAAGGGGCACATAGTGTCGCTTTCAGCTGAGTACGACGACCTGCGGCGCATCGCTGAGGAGAAGCATTTGCCGCTGAAGAAGATACGCGCGGCGGCGCTCACGGAGCTGGCGCGCCGCTTGGGTGAATGACGGATATTGGAGGGACACATGGGCAAAAAAATCGACATTGCAGGGCTCGTGAAAAAATATGTTCAGATTGCCATTGGCGCGCTGATTGCGGCCATCGGACTCGAGATTTTCCTCATACCGAACAACATCATAGACGGCGGCGTCGTCGGCATATCCATCATGGCGAGCGCAGTGACGGATTTGCCTCTCGGCATTTTCCTCGTCGCGCTGAATATCCCGTTTCTCATATATGGCGCGAAGAAAATCGGCAAGCGCTTTGCCATCACGACGATGGTGGCTATCTGCTTCCTCTCGTTTTGGTCGGCAATATTTGAGCCGTTCACGCGTTTCACGAGCGATTATTTTCTCGCGACGATTTTCGGCGGCATCATCGACGGCATCGGCGTGGGGCTCATCATGCGCGCGGGCGGCTCTCTCGACGGCACGGAGATTGTCGCCATCGTGATGGACAAGCGCACGGCATTCTCCGTCGGCGAGATTGTCATGTTCATGAATCTTTTCATTTTGTCCGCAGCCGGCTTCCTTTTCGGATGGGACAAAGCGATGTATTCGCTCGTCGCGTATTTCGTCATATCGAAGACAATAGACGTCGTGCTCAAAGGCCTCGATGAGAAATACGGCATCATGATTATCACGACGAAGGAGGACGAGGTGGCGGCTGCCATACTGAAAGACCTCGGCCGAGGCGTGACGAAGATACACGGCGAAGGCGGCTACGAGGGCGATCAGCGCGAGATACTATACTCCGTCGTCACGCGCCTCGAGGTCGGCTCGATAAAGGACACAGTGCGCTCTGTCGATCCGCGCGCGTTCATCACCGTCAATGAGGTCTACGACAGCGTTGGCGGCCACATGAAGAGCAAAAAATAAAGATATTTTAAAAAATGCTTGACATAAACGACGCATTCGAATTATAATCTCTATTGTTGTTTATGACGTTTTGCTTATTTTAGTGGGCCTATAGCTCAGTTGGTTAGAGCATCCGGCTCATAACCGGACGGTCCTAGGTTCAAGTCCTAGTGGGCCCACCACTACTATGGGTAGGTGCCCGAGTGGTTAAAGGGAGCAGACTGTAAATCTGCCGCCTCACGGCTACAGTGGTTCGAATCCACTCCTGCCCACCA
>OMWN01000098.1 GCA_900314765.1 uncultured Selenomonadales bacterium
ACACGCCGCTTCGGAGCCAGCCAAAGAGCCTATAGGAAATTGCTAAGTTACTTCAGACTGGCATCGCCTCGGGAATATTTACAAACTCATAAGAAAAATTAATTTTGCGGAGCGGAATTTTATGCGATATGATAAAGGCAAAGAGAAAAGGAGTGACGATATATGGGCGTTGAGATTGAGAGAAAATTTCTTGTGGATAAGTCATGGCGGCCGACTACGCGCGGCATCGTCGTGAGGCAGGGCTATCTGCCGCAGAGGGGTGCGCTCCTCGTGCGCATCAGGCGGCAGGACGAGCGCGCTTTCATCACGCTCAAAGGTCGCACGACGGGCGTCACGCGCGCGGAGTACGAGTACGAGATACCAGCGCACGACGCGGACGAGCTCATGAGATTTTGCGAGGAGCCCATCATCGACAAGACGCGGTATGTCGAGACGATTGGCGGCCACAAATGGGAAATCGACGTGTTCGCGGGCGCCAATGATGGGCTTGTCGTCGCGGAGATTGAGCTTCAGCGTGAGGACGAGGAATTTGCGCGGCCATCGTGGCTCGGCGATGAGGTGTCGGGCGATGCGCGCTACTACAACTCCAATTTGATTTCGCACCCCTACAAGGATTGGAAATAGGCTGTTTTCAAATGACACCAACATCATGTGGACAATAAATGTCCACGGAAACTAAATCTAGTAGTTGACAAAATGAATTCATGAATATATTGAAGTTGTCCACTGATTTATCCACATTATCCACAATTATGTAAATAAGTTTTGCACAGAATTGTGTTTAAAAAATTGTGTTCATATCTGTGCAAATGTCTTTTGATGAGGTCATAAATGGTCGGGGCGCGCTTTTTCTTGCAATCGCGCGGAAAAATCGCTATTATGATAGCAGGGGCGCGTGATTATACGGTGCGCGCCGGATCAACAAACGGATGAGCAGTAAATTTCTGTCATATGCGATGATTTTATTATAGACACAGGAGTGGTAGAAATGATCAATGAAGACATCATCGACGCAATGGTGCGCATGGCAAAGGACGCCATGCAGAAGGCACACGCGCCGTACTCTGGCCGCAAGGTGGGCGCATGTGTGCTCGCGAGCGACGGCACGCTTTACGGCGGTTGCAATGTGGAGAATGCGTCGTATGGGCTCACGTGCTGCGCGGAGCGCGTCGCGATTTTCAAGGCCATCGCCGACTCGAAGCGCGAGTTTGACGCTATCGCCGTCGTGGCGGACACCGATGAGCCGTGCGTGCCGTGCGGCGCGTGCTGTCAGGTGATGGCGGAGTTCAAAATCCGTGACGTCATCATGGCGAACACGAAGGGCGACATCGAGGTCGCGGACCTCATGGACCTCGCCCCGTGCGCGACGGGCAAGGCGCGCAATTTTCAAGAGGCGTGATTTTGTATGAGAATTATCGTATGCGCCGTCATGATGTTCTGCCTCGCGATGGCATCGCCATTTTCATTGGCGTTCGCCGAGGCGAGCACGGAGGCGCCTTCGGGAAATCCCGCGAATGAGGTCACGGATGATGCCGTGAATACGGCGCTCGCAAATAATGATATTGCCGAAGGCGAAAGTGAGCAGCATACGCTCGTCATCGCGATGGCGCCGCTCATAGACAGGACGGGCGGCTGGATGAGCCGCGGGCTCGGCACGGCGCTGATGTCGCGCATGGACGACGAGCTTCATGTGCCGCTCAATGACACGATGCATTGGGTGACGGTGATGAATGAGGACGACGTCGAGACGGCGCTCGCTGACGTGTCGAAGAGGCTCGGGTGCAAGGCGTCGATGAAGGACGTGATGAAGGAGCTCGCGACGGAGCTTCACGCGGACCTCACGCTCTGCCTCGTCGTGAACACGTGCTATGAGCGCGAATTTCTGAGCTGGGATTGGGACCGCGACATGCTCGTCGAGTCGGTGGCTGACCTCACGCTCTACGGCTACGACGCGAAAAACGACAGGCCGATAAAGGAACACGCCTCGCGCTGGGAGCGCGACGAATATCATCCGTCGCTCGCCGTCGAGCAGCTGATGATGGAGGCGCTTGACGAGGCGCTGAGAAATGCCAATATAAAATCGGTGATTTTCCCGCTCGACCGAGAGAAAATAAATGCGGGCAAGGAAGCGAAAGAGAAAGCGGATGGAAAGGACTCGACAGATTCGGGGAAATCGAAGGAATCCAAAAGTTCCGATGATGTGAAGACGTCCGCTGAAGGGTGAGTGAGTCAAGATGAGCGCGGGAGTGACGGACAGGCAGCGCGGCATCATCTATGCCTTGTCGGGCGGCATGCTCTGGGGCGGCTCGGGCGTCGCGGGCCAGTATCTCCTGCAGGACGCGGGTCTCACGACGGAGTGGCTTGTGACGGCGCGCCTCGTGATTGGCGGCGTCATATTGCTCATCTTCGACGCATGGCAAAATCACGGCGATGTCTTTTCCGTCTGGCGCGACCGTCGCAATGCGGCGACGCTCCTCTTTTTTGGGCTCATGGGCATGATGCTCGTCTCGTATTCGTATTTCGCGTGCATCAGATACAGCAACGCGGCGACGTCCACGGTCATGCAGTATCTCATGCCCGCGCTCATCGTGATTTACACGGCCATGCGCTATAGGCGCATGCCGACCATCCTCGAGATGGGCTGCGTCGGCCTCGCGATGCTCGGCACGTTTTTGCTCGTGACGCATGGCGACATTCATTCGCTCGCGATTACGCCGATTGCGTTCGCTTGGGGCATGGTCTCCGCCGCGTCGGGCGCGATATACACGATGACGCCGCGCGGGCTCATTCGCGCGTGGCGCGCGCCGCTCATCGTCGGCTGGGGCATGCTCGTCGGCGGCGTCGCGCTTGGGATTTTGACGCGGCCAGCGCTTAATGGCGCCGACTTCACGCAGGCGTCCATGATGGCATTTCTCTATCTTGTGATTGGCGGCACGGTGATTGCGTTTTCAGCGTACCTCGGCAGCACGAAGTACCTTCTGCCGAGCGAGACGGGCGTGCTCGCCTCAGTCGAGCCCGTCACGGCCATCGTGCTCTCGATACTCGTTTTGGGACAGCCGCTCACGCTCATGGACATCCTCGGCAGCGTGTTCATATTGCTGACGGTCGTGCTCCTCGCGCGCAAAGGTGGCAAGTGAAATCGTGAAATAGTATGGCGATAAAAATTTGCGCAAAACTGTTATGTCTTAACGGCGCCGCGACAAACGAAAATTTTGCAAAATAAAAAGGACTGCGCGGCAGCGATGAAATTCATTCGCTGTCATGCAGTCCTCTTTTAGTTTAGTGTAAGTTCAATAACAGCAAAGCTCCGTTGTGACAAGCTTTATAGCCTTCTTTTCAATCAAATAACTGCAAGCATAATAGAGC
>OMWN01000045.1 GCA_900314765.1 uncultured Selenomonadales bacterium
CAGTTTGGTTTAGCAGCTTCTACTATAGCAGAGTGTGCAAGTGGTTTCTTTTTATGCTGTTTTACCCACAGTTATGGGGGAAGCCTCTAAATTTGCCTGGCATCAAAAATCCAAGGTCAGGACTGTCCCACCTCACGAGCGTCTCAGCGCCCGTGCAGCGATGCGTCCGAAGATCATACTTCGGCTGCATCCATACCTGAAATTCTTCCTTCTCAAGCGCCGAGTCCATGAGCTCCGTCACGAGCTGCTCGAATATGACTGCCTCATGCATATCCTCATCATAGACGACGATGTTGTCATGGCCTGCCTCGCCGAAATGCGAGGCCGCATCCGCATGATTGACAGCCGCCGATATGGCGCCGGAGTTGAACCCGAGCATCGAGATGCCCGCCGTGAAGAATATGCGCCCCTTTATCGAGCCGACGCTGAAATATTCTTCCTTTTGGAAGAAACTCTCTATCGCCTGCTTCAGATTTTCAATGTACATCGGCCGCGTGAGGATATGGACATGACCCTCGCGCGAGTCCGTCGCAATCGTCATGACCCACGGCTCTTTCTCGAGCATCACCGCGAGGTCGTGCATGATGGTATCGAGCCTCGAGTTGCCATACATGCTGACGAAGTTCACCCTGTCGCACATGGAGAACGCGACAGCCGCGACGCGGTCCTGATCCTCTTTCGACAGCCCTGAGATCTGCTTTTTGCCCTCGGCCTCGAGCCAGACGCGGTTATGATAGCCCGTGTAGCGATCCTTGTAGAGCATCGTCCTCACGTGGTTGAGATGACGACGACGAATCGTGAGCATGCGCCAGCAAAGAAGCGCAATGATGACGATGACGACAAATCCGCCCAAGATGAAGCGCAGCGGATAGGCATACACGAGCGAGATGACAGAGCGCGAGTCATTCATTTTCTGTTGCTCTATCTCGATGTACCTGTTTATCTTGTCATCGCCGAGCTGGCCTATCTCCTTGTCGAGAATGGAAAGCATCATCGCATTGTCTGAACGCACGGCCATGCATGTGCCATGCGTGAAAGCGCCGCGCCCGACGGCCATGAGGTCTGGAAAATCGCCCTGCCATATAGCATACTGCGCCATGAGGTCCTGCGTGAATGTCACATCGACCTCGCCGCGCTGCACAGCCTTCATGCAGTCATAATCCGTATCATAAAATCTCAGTTGATTTTCATCGAACCGCCTCTGTTCGAATTTTTTTGACCTGATATTATTGCGGCGAACGGCGACGATTGGATGATCCACAGGCTTTGAGCCATTCCTCACCATTGCAACGTACGAGACAGTGCGATACTTATTCGTGAGGCTTAAATCATTCTCGCGCGCTATGCGGTAGTTCATATACTGATTGAGCACGAAGTCCGCCTCGCCATTTTTTATGAGCGTCCACGCATCCCTGTTGTAATCAACGGCTATCGTCTCTATATCGACGCCGAGGTTTGTCTCCATGTCATCTATGAGGCTCGCAGCGACGCCCGCGAACTTGCCGCCTCTCTCGTAGGCGAATGGCGCTCCCGTGAGCACGACAACAGCGCGAAGCGTGCCCTTTTCTTTGAGGTACTCCATTTCCTCTCTCGTCAGCATGAGTCCGCCGCGCACGCTTTGGCTCTGATATTTCACGTAGAGATCATCGACGAGCGATGGCTCATTCATTTTGAGGTTTCGCTGTGCCTCGTTAAGCCTCGTAAAAACCGCCCTGTTGCCTTTCTTCACAATGAAATAAAGGTCGCGCGGATCAAATCTCCTCGCAGGAATATATTTGAGCGGCACACGGTCCGTCATGATGAAACCGTCAATATCATTCGCGTCGTACGCCGCAAAAACATCCGACGACGTCTCAAACAGCACAGACTCATAATTGATGCCCTCATGAGCCAAATATTCCTTAATGTCGGGAGACGCATAAGCCTCCCTCAGAAATCCAATCTTCAATACCTTCGAAGCGGTATCCACACCGTCATGAAGATACAAAAGTCGGACACTATGGCTCGTCGGCAAATCTGAATAGTCATACAGCTCAGCGCGCTCTTTTATCCAAGCGCGTCCCGTCATGACGTCGATTTCACCATTATCGAGCTTCTCCGTAAGCTCTGGGATAGGTCCGAGCACGAATTCATAGTCCATGTCGGCGTATGCAGCAAGCATCTGCATATAATCCACATCCGAGCCCACTAATACCTCGTGGCCATCGCGCATGACGTAGCCATTCGCCACATTGTCAACGCCGATGCGCAGGACATCCCGCGCAAAGACTGGCGACGGTGAGAAAAGCGCAAGAGCAAACGAAATCAGCGCGAGCAAAAAAACGAAGCCGCGACATTTTTGCCGCGATTCACGCCTCACGTGATGCACTTGCCTTAATTGTTTTGATTGCATCGAATGCGTTTGTGCCTTTGATTTTCGTAACACCATATATACGACACTTCCCGATTTGAAGTAACCATAAATGCTGTGATGTTATTGTTGTTTATGTGAACATGTAAACCCTCTCCGCCCCCTGCGGGGGCACCTCCCCCAGAGTGGGAGGCATAGCGAAAGTGGTGCTTTACGATATGATTTGAAGTGACCGACAGTCTTTCACTTTACAAGCAACCAACTACACATTTTCAACTACGATGGAAATCTGTAATTACGCTTTTCCCAGTGAATCGATTTGGCTAAAATAAATAATCACAGCATCCGTAACGCCAGCCTCCCCAATGGGGGGCAAACATGCCAGTGGCATGTTTGCGCGAGCGAATGCGAGGCGGAGAGGGTTCGGCTTTATGTATACAATATCCATATTCGTTGTTTTACTCCAAAATCCTTCTTTTGTCCATATTATTTCTTAATTTTAAGGAAGATATAATTTATCCTTTTTTGAGCCAATCGACGAGCACGACGGCGTTGTTGTGCTCCGTGTCCTTCGCGCCGAAAAGAATCGTCACGTCGCCGCGCTCGAGCATCGACGCGCACTCGTCCCTGTGCGCCTTCGCCGCCTCGCTCGCGTCGAGCTCCGTCACATATTTTTTCGCGAACTCACCAAACTTCTCTGCGTCGTGGCCAAACCATTTCCTCAGCTCGCTCGACGGCGCAATGTCCTTCCACCACGCCGCAAGCGCCGCATTTCCCTTTTTGATGCCACGCGGCCACAGGCGATCGACGAGCACACGCTCGCCGTCCGTGTCCTCCGCCGCCTCATATACACGCTTTATTTTAAGTTCTCCCATGATATATCATTCCTCCACTACTGATGAGTGTATTGATACGCCAATCTCTTGTATATTTTCGCTTGCTCGCCGATGAGCCACGCGCCTACCGCCTGCCCCTTGACGCCCTCGGGCGCATCGTTGCCGCTCACTTCGTGAAGGCGTGGCAATATGTCGTTTGCATGCGCGAGGTAAATTGGCAGGCTCTTGTTGTCCGCCATGATGATTGCGTTGAATGCGTCGAACGTGAGCGGCGAGCGCTCCACATCGAGCAGCAGCCGCACAATCTTGCCGCTTTTCGTGAGGCGCGGCGCCCTCATGTGCTCGCGTATGACGAACGACGCCGCCTTGACCCACTCGCGCGGCAGCGTCATGCGCTCATTCCACTTCATGAGCACAGCGCCGCCGTTTTTGTCGTGGCCGTAGTGATGCGGCAGCATCGAGGCGGGCGTCACGCCTTTGCCGATGTCATGGACGAGCGCAGAGAACCGCGTCATGATGTCGTCCGTCTTCGATGCGACATCGTCGACGACGAGCATCGTGTGCTCGAATGCGTCGCCCTCGGGATGAAAAGCCGTGGGCTGTGTCTTGCCGATGAGCGCGAAAATCTCGGGAAACGTCACGTCCAAAAGGTCAGCCGCGCGAAGCGCGCGGAAGAAAAGCGATGGCCGCATCGTCTTCAGCGCGCGCGTGAGCTCGTTCATGATGCGCTCGCTCGGCTCCGCCGCAATCTCATCGCGACAGAGCTTCATCGCCTCTATCGTCTCCGGCAAAAGCTCAAAGCCGAGCTCCGCGCGCTGACGCGCCGCTCGAAGCGCGCGCACGGGGTCATCCGTGAAGTGCTCCGACACGGGGCGTATGATATGATGTGCGATGTCGTCCGCTCCGCCGTACGGGTCGATGCGCTCATGAGAGGGAAGCGCCACCGCTATCGCGTTCATCGTCGTGTCGCGTCTGAAAAGATCGTCCTCTATCGTCACGACAGGCGAGAACTCCACGCGAAATCCGCGATAGCCTGTGCCGCATTTTCGCTCGCGGCGCGCGAACGCGACCTCGCACTTCTCGCCATCAATCAACACGAGATAAACGGGAAACGATTTGCCGACCTTCTCCGCGTCGGGGAAAAGGCGCACGAAGTCATCCTCGCGCATGCCGCTCACGACATAGTCCTTGTCCTTCGGCTTTGCGCCTCTTATCGCATCGCGCACGTAGCCACCGACGATGAACACGCGCGCACCGCACGACGAGCATCGCGTCACGAATTCCATTTCCTCCATGCGCTTCACCTCACTCCATATCAATTCATTCGAGTTCATTCAATTCCATTCAATCATATTCATCTATGCCATTATTATCGCACAGTTTAAAAATTTTTGGTATAATTTTTGGTGAACGTCATTATAAATACAGCGTAAAAAGTTGGAGGCTTCAACATGATTCACAAGGAACAGGATGTGTCGCTGCCGCACGGCGTCGACCAGACAATAAAAATGGATTTGCTCGGCATGATTGCGAACGCGGAAAATCCATTCGACATCATCTACCACGTGGCGAAATATCTCGAGAAAACATCATACGAGGCGGGCTACGCTGAGCGCGTGAAAGAAAATATTCGCTCCGTCTACGGCGTCTGCCTGCTCGACGAGAAGCTCATGACCGACGAGCTCCACGACGTCGAGGAGAGACTCAAGCGCATAGAAGCGTCGTACGAGACGGGCGACTTCACTGAGGAAGAAAAAACGCGCATCGGCTTCGCCATCGAACACCACAAAAAAGACATCGAGCGCCTCAAAGAGCGCATACAGATTGCGACAGCGAACCACGAATCGCTCATGATGGAGAAGGATTGAGGGGCGGGCGAGCGACTTTAAAGAATAAGAAAGGCTCTTCACCCATAAGTGTGGGTAAAAAATTAGCATCCACCATCACTCAAGCCGCACTATTCGCAGACTGAGGACGGTTCGGC
>OMWN01000037.1 GCA_900314765.1 uncultured Selenomonadales bacterium
AACCGTCCTCAATCCGCGAATATTGCGGCTTGAGGAACTGTAGATGTTAAATTGTTACCCACACTTATGGGTGAAGAGCCATTTTTATTCAAAATTTGCATACAAAAATAGGGACGAGCAGCTTTGCGCTCCCGTCCCTACATTCTAACGCTTAAGTTAAATTATTACAATACATCTCACAATACATCCTTGATGCGCTCAAACGGCTCGCTCGTGTCAAGGTGTCCGGAGATTGTCTCTATGCGCTCGCCACCCACAGTGATGAGCACTTTTTTGACTTCATCGAAATCTGTCAACGTATCGACAAGCGACGCAACCATCATTTCCTCGCCCGTCGAACCGCCGACAAATCGGTCGAATGAACCCTTCTTGAAGTTCACCGTCGCGAGTCCATCCTTGACCGTCACTTTGTCAAGCTTCGCCGTGCTCGGGAAAATCGAAATGAGATGCGCTTCCTCCGTCCCTTTGATGAGGAGCTTCACGGCCTCGTTGTATTTATCAGCCGCCTTGACAGTCGCCTTGACGGTGCCGAGACGCGTGGCCTCCGTATTTGGGAAATAGAGCGTTATCTCGACGTTTTCATTCTTCGCCTCGTTCTTCGGCTTATCTGCAGGCTTGCTCGTGGGCTTGTTTTCTTTCGATTGCTCTGCCTGCGCCGCGGGCTTCGTTTCTGCGGTCTTTCCCGCGTCCGTGCAGCCCGCCGCCACCGCGAGTGCGCATATCATGAGGACAGCTACGACCGCCCTCATTGCCTTTTTCATTTTATTCATTTCATACACTGCCTTTCATCCTCAATATCCCGTGGCCGCGAAAAAATTCGCGATGCCCTCGCATATTCCCATGGCCATCTCCCGCTGAAAGCCTTCGTCAGAGAGAAGCTGCTCCTCCTCGGGATTGGTGATGAAAGCGAGCTCGCAGAGCGCCGCCGGCATCGACGAATGGCGGCAGACGTAGAACCTCGCCTCATGTATGCCGCGGTCGCGCCGCCCGCCCCTGTCAATCATGCCGTCCTGTATCGACTGCGCCAGCGCCTCGTCGAGATCAGATTTATAGTAATAGTACGTCGCCGTACCATTCGCGTCGCTCGACCAGAACGCATTGCAATGGATGCTCACGAAAATATCCGTGCCCGGCGTCTCATCGCCGTAATCGACGCGCGCCTGCAGCTCCTCCGTGTCCGTCGCGCTTGGGCCGTAAACATCGCGGTCATCCTCACGCGTCATCACGACCGTTGCACCGGAGTTCGTGAGGATTTTCTTCACATCCTCGGAGACCATGAGCGTGATGTCCTTCTCGAGGCTACCCTCGTAGCCGCGCGCACCCGTGTCCGTGCCGCCGTGGCCCGGGTCAATGACGATGGTGCGCCCATCGACGCCCTTGACTCTGCCGTACGCGTTCGTCTCGCCGTCGTAGAGGTCAATAACAATGCGAAACGGCTTCTTCGCTTTTTTGTCCTTCGGCAGCGTGTAGACCTTGTAATTACCCTCCTCGGCCATCGCCGTCATCGCAACCGTCAGCAGCAGCGTGTCATCATCCTTCTGAAGAAATCTCAGACCGCGCGCGTACGATTTCTCATCGCTGCCGAATGAAATGGCGTCCTGCACATCGTCGCCGCTTCGCTTCGCGTTCTTTATATTGATTTTCAGCCGCTTCGGGCGAATGATGCCGCCGCCCGTGACATCGATGTCGCTTTCGTCGATGGGGCGATTGAGCCCAAGCTCAATGCGCATGAGCGACACGCCGCCGTCCTCCGTCACGAAAGAGTTAACCGACGTGACCTTCACCGCGCCGCGCGCCATCGCCTCAGGGCTCAGCGCCACAAGTGAAAAAAGCGCCACCATCATGATGAGCATGGCGCGGACAACACGCGCCCCCCTCATGAGTTCTGCTCCTTCAAGTCCGCGAGCAGCGCCTCGGCCTCTGCCGCCGCTGCCTTCGTCGCTTCCTCGTCGTACGCTATGTCGATGCTGATGTAGTCGCCCTCATTGAGTCCGTCCGGCAGCTCATCCGCTGGGAACACGACTTCCTTCTCGTCGTCACCGACGAGAAGCACAGCCTTCTTGCCTTCAAACCTGTCAATCACTGCTTTTATCATCTAATCTTCCTTTCAATGTTGTTTAAATATAAGTTTATACGACCCTCTCCGCCCCTGCGGGGCACCTCCCCCAGAGTGGGAGGCATAGGATGATATGCACTAGTCAACAAAAAATCGACACAAATTTTGCTAAATCATGATTTTGCGACTTTACTCGAGGCAATGCCAGTCCAAAGTAACTTAGCAATTTCTTACAGGCTCCTAGGAAACACTGATTATCTCAGCAGTCGTCTTGACGGATCTTTTTCCGTCTAGCGGCGTCGATGCTCATCAGCGTAGCACCACTACGCTTCTTCGCATCTCCTTGCTATACAAAAAAATCTCTCGTCAATACTCCTACTTCGATTAATCAGTGTTTCCTTCGCTAGCTCCGGAGCGGCGTGTTTTCGACTTTGCCGCGAGGAGCTGGCGTTAGAGCCTGTCGAAATTGCGCAGTGGATGAGGACTGGCATCGCCGAGTCATTTTCGTGCTATTTTCTTTATAATTTCAGTTTCCCTTGTCGCTGTTCTTGTCACCACGCTCTGCTGACACATTATAGCCATTGCCATCGCTCGTAATGACGATTCTGCCGTTCACGTCCGTGCGGTAAAAATCAATCTTGTCCTGCTTGTAGCGCGTGCGAATGGACGGGTGCGGATGGTGATAGTCATTGTCCACGCCGCACGAGATGACCGCAATGTCAGGGTCCACAGCCTTGAGGAATTTCTGACTCGATGCCGTATTGCTGCCGTGATGCGGGGACTTCAGCACTTGGCTCTTGAGCGCGTCGGCGCCGTGACGCTGAATGATGCCCTGTTCCGTCGGCTTCTCGGCATCGCCCGTGAACAGCATCGCAAAATCTTTATACGTAAGTCTGCCGACGATGGAGTTCAAGTTGAGATTGATTTTCTCCTTGCCATCCTTGCCCTTCTCGTGGCCGCCTTCCTTTACCATGTCCTCTGTCGGCGAGAGCACCGTGAACTTCACGCCGTCACCGAAATCGAGCACATCGCCGTCGCGCAGCGTCTTGTACGGGATGTTTTTGCTCTTGATGGCCTTCAGATAATCACGATACATCTTCGTCGTGGTCGTCTGCCCGTTGTCGTAGACGGCCTTCACGTCGTAGCCGCCCTTCATGAGCACCTGCACGCCGCCGATGTGATCGGCATGCGGATGCGTGAGTATGAGCTTGTCAATCGTCTTGACGCCCTCGCGGTCGAGCGCCTTTTTGAACTTGTCATTCTCGTCCCTGTCGCTCGTGTCGATGAGTATCGTCTGCGACGGCGTGCGAACGAGTATCGCGTCGCCCTGCCCGACGTCGAGCATCGTCACCGTGAGCGGCATGCCGCCCTTCGCATCGCCTGCGCCCGACGACGCACCCGTCTTTTTGCCACCGCACCCCGCGCTCATGAGCACGAGCATCATCGTCATGAGCACCGCAATGATGGCGAAAGCGCTCTTTTCCCTGTGATTCATTTCCATTCCCCCTTAATATATGAAAAATTTAAAACTTCTTAACTTCGCGCGTACGTCAAAAACATGCGCACAGCGAAATTCACGACCCACATGATGAGCGCTGTGAGATAAAACACATCGATTATCGAAATATTGCTGGAGTCGAAATGGACAATGAACACCACCGCCAGCACCATGAGTATCCAATCTATGATTTTCACCTTTTTTATGAGGTCCACTGCCGTCATTTTATGCTTCAAAAGCAATCACCTGCCTAACTTTAAAACGTCATATATCTTTATATCATGTACGAGCGTGATGAATTTTTTCTGTAACGATATCGTGCGTAGCTCCAATGAATGAATCGCATCCTCATTTGACCGCAATCATCGCAATCGGGAGCGACGCGTCACGCGTGTCCGTCTCCATCGCAAGCACCTCATTCATCTGCTCGCGCGTGGAGAGACCCGAGAGGTCGACTTGCCGCTCGGCGAAATACGCGAATACGCTCGGCAGCGTCCCGCCAACTGTGCCATATATCGTCGTCTCCGTGAGCAGCACGTCAAGCAATTCCTCTGCCTCGCCAATCGCACCGAACGTCACGCCGAGTCCATCGCGCTGCAGCCTGATGACGCCGTCTTTGTCAATGACGCGTATCATGTGACGACGTTCCTTGAAAATGGTGAAATGCCTCTTCTCAACGACGCCATCAAAAATCGTGTACATGCCATTCGACCATATCTTGTCAACTCGCTTTACGCCATCACGCGAAACATTCATAGACGCCTTCGCGATGCGCATGAGCTCTTCATCGCTCAGCTCGCGGCGAACGCCATTCACTCGCCTGAGCTCGGTCGCTCCCATCGCCACGGCGCGCAGGATATTCGCCTTCGTATCGACTTCGACTGTCGTCTCTATCGTGCCCTCTGCCGCGCCCGATGCCATTGCCCGCGCCTCGGCCTCGCGCCGTATGCGCTTCACGTCGTCACCCGTCGGATTTGCGACCGTTCGCTCGACAGACTCTCGCACCATCGCCATCGCGACACCGATTGTCGATATGACGGGCGCATGCTTCACGATGCGCCACGGCACGCCCATGCTTTCTCCCATGTACGGCGTCACGACGCCCGCGCTGCCGCCTCCGCCCGCGAGCGTCACCATCTCTGGCGCGAGCTCATAGTCCCGCGCCAGCGCATCCACGACCGCGCGCAGCTTCGCCACCGCCATATCCATCGCCGCCTGCGCGGCCGCCTCCGCCGTCATGCTGACGGCGTCGCCGAGCGCTTGCCACGCGACGCGCGCCGCACGAGCGTCGCCTGCCGCATAGTCGCCGTCTGGCACCGTGCCCAGCACATTCGCCGCGCCCGCGAGCGTCAGCGCGACGCGCCTGCCGCTCGCGTCCTCCACGGCCGCGTATACAGCCTCATCGTCCGCGCACGGCGCCACGAGCTTCAGACTTGCGCTCACATCAAGTGGCTGCGAAAATGTCTCATACGATAGCCCCGCTATGTGCGCGCTCCTTGGACCCACGCCCGTGATTTTCCCATGCTCGACGCGTATCATGCTGCCGCCCGCGATGCCGACCGTGCGCACATCGAGAGAGCGAAGATACAGCTTTCGCCCGCCGAGCTCCGCATATCGCACCATGACGCGGCCATCGCGCACGCACGATATATCCGTCGACGTGCCGCCCGACTCCATGAATATGCCATTCGACAGCCGCTCATACATGAGCGCGCCCGCAACGCCCGCCGCGAGCCCAGAGAGCATCGTGAGCATGGGCCGCCTGCGCACCTCGTCCGTCGTCATGACGCCGCCGTCGCAGCGCATGATCATGAGCGGCGACGATATGCCCGAGCGCTTGACGCACGACGACGTCATGTCCGCCGTTTCCATCATCTTCGGGATGAGACTGCCATTGACGACGGCTGTCCGCGTCCTCACCGCGAGACCATAAAGATGTGACACATCGTGGCCGCACGTCGCAGGGACGCCCATCGCGCGCGCCGCGTCCATCACCATCGCCTCATGCGTCTCGTCGTCCACGCCGAATGGCTCGCTCGCGATGATGACAGCCGCGCCCCTGCGCCTCAGCGCGTCTATCGCGCGTCGAATACTCTCACGAATATCAGCCGTCCCGCCCGTGTCGATGAATTCCGTGTACGTCCGCAAAAACTTGTGTGGTGCAAGCTCTATGTCGCCAATCGTCGTGTCGGCATGCGCGCGCCCCGCGAACAGCCCGTGCCCCATGCCGACAATGCCCGCCGCCGCGACATCGCCCTCCAAAAGCGCATTCGTCGCCTGCGTCGTGCCATGCGCGATGAAAACGACATCATCGGGCGCGATGTCGTTTTTCCTCATGATGCTTTCGATAATCTCGATGATGCTCGCCGCCACACCCTCGGCCGCATCGTGCGTCGTTGGAATTTTCTCTACGGCAATGAGCTCATGCGTCGCGTCATCTATGGCGACCGCGTCCGTGAACGTGCCGCCCACATCTATGCCAATTCGCACACGCCTCATCGCTTCATCCCCCTCATTTTCATCATACACTCACGCGAACATCATCACATACGCAAGCATCGCTACGCACATGCCCCACGAAAATGGCAACATGCGCTTAAGCACGTCGCTCGTCTCCGCTCCGACAAATCCTGCCGTCCACACATTCTGCGAATTCGTCGGGTCGGCCTCCTGCACATAGCTCGTCGCGCGAAAAATGCCCGCGAGCAGCACGGGTGCATACGTGTCGAGCGACATGAGCAGCACGGCAATGCCCGCGCCCATGCCATACATATTGAGCGGCCCGCGATAGAGCGCGAGTGGCGCAAATACCGCGAAAAACACGAGCAGCATCATGCGCGACGACGGCAGAGCAAATCTGATGACAGGGTCGAGCACCACCGCGACCTCGGGATGCATGACAGCCGTCACGACCATGCCGATGCCCATGAAAAGAAAAATCACGCCTGCGACGTCCTTTATGCCGTCAACGATGGCACCCGTCATCACCTGCACGAGCTGACGCGGCCGCGTCATGAGCGACGCATAAAGCGACGCGATGACGAAGCCCACGATTGCGGCGGCGAGCGCATCGATTTTCCCATCGGCCGCCTTGCCAAAGCCGATTGCGTATGACGTACCGAACACCACAGCTATTGGTATGAGCGGCGCGAGATATGCCGCCGTGTTCACCGCGCGACGCTCCTTCACGATGCTGTCATCATCGTGGAGCGCCGAGGCGATTGCGCGACATATATCCATCGGCAAATGAACGATGCCCTGCATTATCGACGCGAAAAGTTTCCCATAGCCACCATGCGCGCCGTCGGACGGCTTAATGTGGATTGCGATGTAAACCAAAATGGCGACGAGCTCGATGACGAATGCGGGGAGATAATACGGCAGTATCGCCTCACCGCCGAATATGCCGATGAACACGCCGTAGCTCGCCGTGTTCGCCGTAAGACCGAGTCCGAGCGCGAAAAGCATCAGCGCCGCCGCATCGACAGGCTTTATGCCCGCGCCCGTCATGATGGGAAGCGCGATCGAGCCGACCATGATGACTGCGCCGAGCCCCGACACGCCGAGGAACACAAAAGCCGTCGCGAAGACCATGAGCAGCGCTATCATGCGCGGCCTGTCACCCGCAAACTCTGCCGCGACGCGAATAATGCCATCCGCGATGCCCGTCCGCATAATGACGCGCGCAAACATCGCGCCAAATATGACGACCGCCATCGCACCCGAGAGCTTCATCGAGCCCATGAGCACCACATCGCCAAGATAAACAAGCGCCGACATCCCCGAGACAAGCGCAATGTACGCCGCCATCAGCGGCAACGCGAGCAGCGCAGGCAGCCGCCCCGTCGCCATGAGCCCCGCAAACACCAGAAATCCAAAAATTATCAAAAATCCCATCATAAATATACCAGCCCATTTCATGTCTTTCATTTTTTATCATTCTAGCAGATTTCATCACGCTTTCATAGAATCACATGGAAAATGATACGCAAAAAGCCCATCCGCCATAGCTATTGTTATTGCTATGACGAATGGGCTTTCATTTTCGTTTTATTTCATTTTCTCGGGGTACATGCTCGCGAGGAGTCTCTTGCCCGTCGCCGTCTTGAACACTTTCTCGCGAAAGCCGTCGAAGCCTTTCATATATTTCTCGCTTTCGTCGGCGTTCACGAGGTAGTCGGCCTCTAGGAGTATCTGCCAGTCGCGCCCCTCGACGTTCACGTATGTATGGTGATGCGTCACGATGAATATGACGCGCTCTTCCATTTCCTTTGGCAGATTGAATTCCTCGAGAAACGGACAAAGCAGCGCCTCACTCTCGGCCTCTTGATGGTCGCCATTCGTATCGCCATATTTCTCGCGGCAGATGGGGCAAGCGATGTCGTGAACGATGGCCGCGACCTCGAGCGTGTCCTGTGTGCGCTTGTCGAGTCGCTCAGCCATGCCAATCGTCCGCGCGAATGCGTGCACTTTGATAAAGTGGCGTATGTCTTCGCGGTTGCCCTTGTAGAAATCAACCATTTTCAGCGTAATAGCGGATAAATTCATCATGAGCACCTCCAAATATCAAATCATTTGAATCACTTCGTGAAAAGCTCCACGAGCTCTCTCGCCTCTGCGGGGTCAACGCCATCGCGCGTGACGAGCTGCTCCTCATACCACTTCGCGACGTCGGCGGATGCCTTTTTGAAGCCCTCCGTGTCGATGTCCTCCGTGTCGGTCACGGTGATTTTGCCCGCTTCCTTCCACTGCTTGAGTATCTCTTCGCACTCGTAGCGGTTGATTGCGCGCTCATACTCGACGGCCTTCTTCGCGTTCGCGTCGACGACGGCCTTCTGCTCTTCCGTGAGGCTATTGTAAATGTCGCCATTCATGCAGAAGAACAGGCAATCATAGTATGCGTTCCAGAGCGAAATATGCGCCTGCACGTCCTGCACGGAGCCCGATGCAATCGACGGCAACGGGTTTTCCTGACCCTCGACCGTGTTCTGCTGAAGAGCCGTGTACGTCTCAGACCAATTCAAATTCGTGGCGTTCGCGCCCCATGACGCATACGACTTCATGAGAAGGTTCGAGCCAGCGACGCGAATTTTGAGGCCTTTTATGTCGTCGACATTTCTTATCGCGCGACGCGAATTCGTTATCTGGCGGAATCCATTTTCGGCGATGCCCATGCAATGAAGGCCCATGCCCTCGAGAATGTCCTTTAGCTTCTGACCTGCCGCGCCATCAAATTTCGCGTCAGCGTCGGCGTAATCTTTGAATGCGTACGGCAGCGAGACCGCGTTGAATCTGTCATCGAGCGCCGAGTAAATCAGATTAGAGTGCATGGAAACCTGTATCGGATCGCCCTGCTTCAGCGCGGCGATGCCGTCTGGCTGACTGCCGTTCGTGAGCTGGTCGGAGAAGCCATCGACGACGACCTTCACCTTGCCGTCCGTCGATGCCGCCATGAGCGCGCTGAAATATCGTCCTGCCTTCGCCCACGTACACGTCTTGCCCGGCGAGCAAGCGAAGTGCCACGTCATCTCTGGCCACTCGACATTGCTTTTCACGGCGTCGAGCTTCGCGTCGTACTGCTCATTGTCGTACATCGCTATCTTCGACGTGCTGCCTGCGCCGAGCGCCATTGCGCCAGTGTGCACATCCGCACGCGGGAAATACGTGTAAGCGAGCAGCACTACGAGCGACGAGGCGATGAGCGGCACGACAGCCTGCGAAATCTCGTCGAGCGTGACCGCTTTCTTGAGCTTGTCGATTTTGAGACTGATAGCCACGAAAAGATTGACACCGACAGGCGGCGTGACTTGGCCGATGGCGAGGTTCACCGTCGTGATGACGCCAAAAACGACAGGGTCGATGCCAAGCTGCTGCGCGACAGGGAACATGATTGGCACGAAAATATACATTGCGGAATTCGCATCGATGAAGCAGCCCGCGATGAGGAATATGATATTCACGACGAGCAGGAACACATATTTATTTGCCGAAACGCTCGCGAGGAGTCCCTCAGCCGCAGACGAAATGCCGAAAAGTGTGCAAACATACGAGAAAAGCGTCGCCGAGGCGATGATGAACATGATGCCGCCCGTCGTCTTCGCTGAGTCGACGAATATGGCGCCGAGGTCCGCGACACTGACATCACGATAAATGAAAAGGCCAACGATGAGACCGTAGACAGCCGCGACAGCCGCCGCCTCAGTCGGCGTAAATATGCCGCCGTAGATGCCGCCGAGAATGATGACCGGCATCAAAAACGCCCAGAACGCTTCTTTGAATGACGCCAAGCACTCCGACATCGTGTGCGGCGCGTGTGATGGCTGTATGTTGCGCTTTTTGACTTCCCACATGACGATGGCGATGAGTCCGAGGCCGACGAGCACGCCCGGGACGATGCCCGCGACGAACAGTTTGCCGACATTGTCGCCCGTGATGGATGCATAGACGACATACGCGATGCTCGGCGGTATGATGATGGCAATGGAGCTCGATGCCGCCATGAGCGCCGTCGAAAATGCAGGCGTGAAGCCGCTCTCAATCATCGCAGGAATGAGTATTGCGCCGAGCGCTGCAACGGTCGCAGGGCCCGAGCCCGATATCGCACCGAATATGCACGACACGATGACGCAGACGATGGCCATGCCGCCACGATAATGGCCGATGCAATCATCGACGAATTTTATGAGGCGCGTCGATATGCCCGCCTTCGCCATGATATTGCCGGCGAGGATGAAGAACGGTATCGCGAGGAGCAATGTCTTCGATATGCCCGAGTACGTATTCGTCACGACGACCGCGAGACTCTGACCCGACACGAGTATAGCCGCGGCACTCGACGCGCCGAGGCAGATCGCTATTGGCACATCCAGCACCAAAAGCACGAAGAATACTAAGAAAAGGACACCTGTCACCATTATGCGTTCACCTCATTCTGATTTTTTGAGCCCTGCTCTGCGAGAAAATCCTTTGTGTTCTCGATAAAATGAAGAATGAGGCAAATGCCGCATATAGGAATGAACGCCCAGAAAATCCAACGCGCAGCGTGCATTACGAATGTATGCTCACCTTGAGCGTAACTCGTGAGCACACGCAGAAATCCCATGTACGTCAGCACAGCACAATAAACGATACTAAAAAAATTTGCGATGAGCTTCTGCTTCGTCCTCGTTCCGCCCGTCAGGCGCGACGAGAAAATCGCAAGTCCGATGAGGCCCTCATCCTCTCGCGCGCAGAGAGCTGCTCCCAAGAGAGATACGAGCACGAAAATCGCTACAACCAGCTCATCCGCGAATGCGAGGGAATGATTGAAAACAAACCTCCCGACGACATTGGCAAACGTGAGGAGAAGAATAATCGCCATCGAAATAATCAAAATGGCATCCTCCACCTTCGCCAGTCGCTTCATGAATACTTTATACATTTCAATCCCCTCCAAGTAGATAGACTTTCACTATTTTAACGCAGCGCCTTTATTTTTGCAAGAGAATAAGTGTAAAAATGTAAACTTCTTATAAAAAAATTAGAGACCGCCTTAGGAAACGCTGATTATTTTGGCTCATCAGCGTCTCCAAAAAGACAGTCTCCAATAGCGTTCATCATGAACGATAATTTGTCAGAAAGAATCTATCAATTTATTTAATCAATCGAAAGTAACGCCATCACGCATTCACTCGCGCGAAATCAGCGCGACGAAAGCGAGTCGCGTGGGATGACATCGTGCGAGCCACCCTCGACGATGCTGACAGACGACACGAGCGTGAGCTTTGCTTTCTCCTGCAGCTCCTTTATCGAGAGCGCGCCGCAGTTGCACATCGTCGAGCGCACCTTCGACAACGTGATGCCGACATTGTCATGAAGCGGGCCAGCATACGGCACATACGAGTCAACGCCCTCCTCGAATGACAGCTTCCTGTCGCCGCCGAGGTCGTAGCGCTGCCAGTTGCGAGCGCGGTTCGAGCCCTCGCCCCAGTACTCCTTGTAGAACGTGCCATTGATCTTAACCTTGTCCGTCGGGCTCTCGTCGAAGCGCGCGAAATAGCGGCCGAGCATCAAGAAATCCGCGCCCATTGCAAGCGCAAGCGTCACATGATAGTCGTGCACGATGCCGCCGTCCGAGCAGACCGGCACGTAGATGCCCGTCTCCTTGTAGTACTCGTCGCGCGCATTGCAAACGTCGATGAGCGCCGTTGCTTGGCCGCGGCCAATACCCTTCGTCTCGCGCGTGATGCAGATGGAGCCGCCGCCGATACCGACCTTCACGAAATCAGCACCTGCCTTTGCGAGGAACAAGAAGCCATCGCGGTCAACGACATTGCCCGCACCGACCTTCACCTCTGGTCCGAACTTCTTATGAATATAATCAAGCGTGATGCGTTGCCACTCAGAGTAGCCCTCAGACGAATCGATGCAGAGCGCGTCAACGCCCGCATCCAAGAGTGCCGGCACACGCTCAGCATAATCGCGCGTGTTGATGCCCGCGCCGACGAGATAGCGCTTGTCGGCGTCCATCAGCTGATTTTCGTTTTCCTTGTCATCCGTGTAGTCTTTGCGGAACACCATATATTTGAGGCGCTGATTTTTGTCAATTAGCGGGAGCATGTTGAGCTTGCTCTCCCATATAATGTCGTTTGCCTCAGAGAGCGTCGTCGTCTCATCCGCATAGACGAGCTTTTCAAAAGGAGTCATGAACTCACTCACAGGCTTATCGAGCGACATGCGCGATATGCGATAGTCACGGCTCGTCACGATGCCGAGGAGCTTGCCCGTCGGCGTGCCGTCCTCCGTCACCGCCATCGTCGAGTGTCCCGTCTTCTCCTTGAGCGCGAGTATCTCACCGAGCGTCGTCGTCGGCTTTATGTTCGAGTCGCTCGAGACGAAGCCCGACTTGTAACTTTTGACGCGACGCACCATCGCCGCCTCCTCCTCAGGAGTCTGCGAACCATAGATGAAAGACATGCCGCCCTCCTTCGCGAGCGCGACAGCCATAGTGTCATTCGACACGGCCTGCATGATAGCCGAAATCATCGGGATATTCAGCGAAATGGCAGGCTCCTCACCCTTTTTGAACTTCACGAGCGGCGTCTTGAGCGAGACATTCGCGGGGATGCATTTGTCCGACGAATACCCTGGCACCAGAAGATACTCTCCAAAAGTGTGTGATGGTTCCTCATAATAAAATGCCACTATAAAACTCCTCTCTTCATAAATAACTGTTTCCATAAATGTATTTGGGCTATTTTACATCTTTTGCATATAAAAATCAAATAAAATTACCCCACGCCCCGCGCCAATCGCATACAACTAAAAATACCTCGCATTGCCTCTATTTTCATAGAATCAAAAAACCATCAAAGCAAAAATCGCTGACCTTTTGCTCTGATGGCTTTTTAGATGTGTCATGGAAAATCCCACTGCGTAGATTCCATTAAAAAATATACTCACCCACCTCAATGCCGCAAGCGGCACGACCGATGCATCAGCTTATTTTACATCATATATTTTTCGCAAGTGTTTTACTATCATCACTTTATCCATAAAACGCAAAAAATTCAACAAACATTTGATGCGTATTGCACATTTTCATCGTCAACAGCCACAAAGATATCCACGTTGACACCATCGTGTCATGATGATAAAATTCTATTCATCGCAAAAAAGAAAAATACTGTATATTTGTAAAGGGGTAATACGCATGCCAGAAAAGACAAAGAAGGAAACCGCAGAGGCAGAGTCGCCGGAGGCCGTGCTCGCACGCACGAATGCCGCCGACCTTTTTCATGCCGCACAGCAGCTCGACAACGTCGCCATCAAAACGCAGCTCATCGAGAGCCCATATTTCTCGGAAATCAGCGGCAACACTGTCTACTTGAAGCCTGAGAATCTTCAGAAGACGGGCTCGTTCAAGCTCCGCGGCGCGTATAACAAAATCAGTCAGCTCTCGGAGGAGGAGCGCAAGAAAGGTGTCATCACCGCTTCGGCTGGCAATCACGCGCAGGGCGTCGCGTTCGCCGCGAAAAGGCTCGGCATACACGCTGTCATCTGCATGCCGGCCACGACGCCAATCCTCAAAGTCGAAGCCACGCGCGCATATGGCGCTGAGGTCGTGCTTGCAGGCGATACGTTCGACGACGCATCGGCGAAATCCGTCGAACTTCAGAAGGAAAAAGGCTATGTGTATATTCACCCATTCAATGACATCGGCGTCATCCTCGGGCAAGGCACCGTCGCAAAAGAAATCATCGACGATTGCAAGGACATCGACGCCATCCTCGTGCCGATTGGCGGCGGCGGATTTGCTTCGGGCGTCGGCTTCGCGACGAAGCTCCTCAATCCGCACGTCAAAGTCATCGGCGTCGAGCCTGCGGGCGCGGCATGCATGACGGAGGCATTCAACAAGCACAAAATCGTCACGCTCCCCTCTGTCGACACAGTCGCCGATGGCTGCGCTGTCAAGACAGCGGGCACGCTCACGTATGCTTTCTGCCAGAAATATCTCGACGAGATCGTCACGGTCTCCGAAATGGAAATCATGTCGGCGCTCCTCTCGCTCATCGAAAAACACAAACTCGTTGCTGAAGGCGCGGGCGTGCTCTCGCTCGCGGCGCTGCCAAAGCTCAAGATGAAGGGCAAAAAAGTCGCGGCCATACTCTCGGGCGGCAACATCGACATATCAACTATCTCTGCACTCATCGACAAAGCACTCGTCGCGCGCGGCCGCGTGTTCTGCTTCGCCGTGCAGCTTCCGGACAAGCCGGGCCAGCTCCTGCACGTTTCTCAGATACTCGCCGACGAGAACGCGAACGTCATAAAGCTCGACCACGATCAGACAATGGTGACAGACAGCTTCAAAAAGGTGCGCCTGACCGTCACATGCGAGACGCACGACGAAACGCACATACAGAAAATCATCGCCGCTCTGACGAAGGGCGGCTTCACCGTGGAGAGAGTGTACTGATAAATAGGGGCAAACTTCACAATCGAATCTCAATAGCAAAAGCCAGCGAACGCATCGTGCTCGCTGGCTTTTTTAATGTCTGTAATTGTTGACAACTATGTGCAAAAACGCTCGTCCGCCATACGTAAACATCGACGCAAAACCTTGTCACGCATGGCGCACAGCACTTTCTCCACTATTTTACTTTATCCACAACTCTATCCACAGCGTATAAAATAAACACGCTTTATTTTGCCCTAAATCTTAAAAATCACCTAATTTCATAAAACGTCTCAAACGCCGTACGCTTCATCGATGTCGAAATCCGTGTCGAATTCGCCCACCTTTTTGCCGTTCGCCTTTTCGTCGTACTCTATGACCGTGCCCTGTGGCAGTAGCTCCACATCGGGACGCGCGCCCTCCGTGATGCACTTCTTCGTCACCGTCACGCGGCGTGGCTCGTCCGACTTCGGTATCTCAAACATCACATCAAGCATGACGTCCTCTATGATGCCGCGAAGACTACGCGCGCCTGTCTTTCTCTCTATCGCTTTTTTCGCGACGGCGTCAAGCGCCGCGTTGTCGAACGCGAGCTCGACGTTGTCCATCGCGAGGAGCTTTTGATATTGGCGCACGGGCGCATTGACGGGCTCCGTGAGTATGCGCCGCAGTGCCTCGACGTCGAGCGTCTCAAACGTGCAAATAATTGGCAGCCTGCCGATGATTTCTGGGATGATGCCATACTTCATGAGATCCTCTGGGCTCACGTGATGAATGAGTTCATCGTACTGCTTCTTGTCGTGCTCGCCCTCGACCTTCGCTCCAAAGCCGATGCTAGCGTCCGAGCTCTGGAGTCTTTTCTCTATTATTTTCTCTATGCCGACGAATGCGCCGCCGACGATGAAAAGAATATTTCTCGTGTCCACTTTTATCGTCGGTGCCTCTGGATGTTTCCGCTGGCCGCGCGCCGTGAACTCGACGACATTGCCTTCTATCATTTTGAGGAGCGCCTGCTGGACGCCCTCATGGCCCGGGTCTGCCGTTATCGAATTATTCTCGCCCGATTTCCTTGCTATCTTGTCAAACTCATCGAGATAAATGATGCCGTGCTCCGTCTTCTCGATGTCCTTGTCGGCCGCGTAGTAAAGATTTCTCACGGCGACCTCCACGTCCGCGCCGACGAAGCCCGCCTCCGTGAGACTCGACGCATCCGTCACAGCGAACGGTATGTCAAGGAGCTGCGCGAGATGCTGCAAAAGCGCCGTCTTTCCGCAGCCCGATGGGCCGAGCATGATGACGTTCGACTTCTCTATCTCCGTGCCGTCCTTATGCTCATAGCCGTACTTCATGCGCTTGTAGTGATTGTACACGGCGACAGACAGCACCTTTTTCGCATGATCCTGATTTATGATGTAGCGGTCGAGATATTTCTTGATGAGATGCGGCTTGTTCCTTACGATTTTGTCATCGAGCGAGTCCGCGAAGTCCTGCTGCTTTTTCTGCTCGTTTGCTTCCTCGTGCGCCTCTATGAAATGGTATATGTTCTTCACGCAGTCCTTGCAAATGCCAAAGCCCGTCTGTGGGTCCATGATGGGCATGTCGTATTGGTCATTTACCGTGATGAGCTTCTTGCAAAAGCTGCAAACCTGCTGCATTGGTACTCTTCTTGACATTATATCAATCCCTTTCTTGTGTATGACTCATATTATCAACTATTTTAAAAATTTTTTCAAGACACCCGCACAAATATCGCCGAAAATTTGACAATCAATCATCGCATGATGTATAATATTTTCCGCAATGGACGGGCTGCCGTCTGTTCGCCATGCTGCCCGTTCCCTCAAGCGGGATACGGGAAACCAATCCGCCAAAACGTGGATTGTATCATCCCATTCTTCGAGTGAGGGAAAGAGAGGTGCTAATAATGAAAGAGGGAATTCATCCAAAGTATTACCCAGAGGCAAAGGTCATCTGCGGCTGCGGCAATACTTTCACGACAGGCTCGACGAAGCCAGAGCTTCACGTCGATGTCTGCTCGAAATGCCATCCTTTTTTCACGGGCCGTACGCGCGGTGCCGCCAAAGGTGGTCGCATCGAGCGCTTCAAGCAGCGCTATGCAAAGAAGGACTAATCGCCGAAATGGCGTCAAAGACGGGATTTTATGTCCCGTCTTTTTTGATTCCCCGTTTCCGTTTAAATATCATTTTTCTTCTTTATAATATTGAATAGCGAGATAAATGTGATAAACTATTGTATTGTGAATTTCTAATAACGTCATGTTTCTGCATACTCTCAGCTTCATCTATGATGGGAGGAATTTTCTTTGGAAAATAAAAATAACGAAAATAATGATAGCTGCGCGCCAAAATGCCTCATGGTCGGCGGACAGGCTGTCATCGAGGGCGTGATGATGCGCGGCAACGGCATGGTTGCGACAGCTGTGCGCGATGCGGATGGCCACATCACAGTGAACGCAAATGAATCAAAGTCCATCAGCGACCGCTACCCCATACTCAAAAAGCCGCTTCTGCGCGGCGTAGTAGCGCTTTTCGAATCGCTCGTGCTCGGCCTGCGCTCGCTCTCCTACTCCGCTCAAATGACAGGCGAAGAAGACGACCAGCTCTCGGACAAGGAGCTCGCGGGCACGATGGCCGTCGCGCTCGTGCTCGCGGTCGTGCTCTTTGTCGCGATACCGACAGGCGCCGCGAAGCTCTTTCACACGGTAACGGAAAATCCCGTGGTTTTAAACTTCATCGAAGGCCTTCTGCGCCTCGCGATTTTCCTTGGCTATCTTTTCGCCATCTCGCGCATGCACGACATCTACCGCGTGTTCCAGTTCCACGGCGCCGAGCACAAGACGATACACGCATACGAGCACGGAGGCCCGCTCACGGTCGAGAATGTGCAGCGTTTCTCACGTTTTCACCCTCGCTGCGGCACGGCGTTCCTGCTCATCGTCATGATCGTGAGCATTTTCGTATTCGCATTTCTCGGATGGCCAGACATCATCACACGCATACTGAGCCGCGTGCTGCTGCTGCCCGTCGTCGCGGGCATATCTTACGAGATTATTCGCATCGCGGGCACATCGAAAAACAGCATCGTGCATCTCGCGACGCTACCTGGCCTGTGGCTCCAGAGGCTCACGACGAACGAGCCAGGCACTGAAATGGTCGAGACGGCCATCGCGTCGCTTGCGGCTGTGCTCCCCGAGCGCGAGCGCGAGCGCATGGGCATAAAGACGTTGCCCGCGAACGTGACAATCACGTCAGACGATGAAGCGTCATCGGCTGACAAAAACAAAACGACAAACGAGAATAGCGAAACAAGCGCAATCCCAGAGGTGCAATAATTGCTTTCAAAACTACAGGCCATCGATGACAAATTTCGCGAGATAGAGTCGCTTTTGTCTGACCCCGAGGTGCTCGCCAACATACAGAAATGGCAACGGCTCAACAAAGAGCACTCCGAGCTCGCGCCCATCGTCGAAAAATATCGCGAATACAAAAAAATCACAGAAGAAATCGCGTCTGACACGGAAATGCTCGAGGAAAATCTCGACGCCGACATGCACGCGCTCGTCAACGAAGAGTTGGCGACGCTCAAGGAACAAAAGGCGACACTCGACGCGGAGCTACCCATTCTGCTCCTGCCGAAGGACCCAAACGATGACAAAAATGTCATCGTGGAGATAAGGGGCGGTGTCGGCGGCGACGAGGCGGCTCTTTTCGCGGGCGACCTTTTCCGCATGTACACGCGCTACGCTGAGCGACAGGGCTGGCGCACATCGCTGATTGACGCAAATCCGACAGAGCTCGGCGGGTTTAAGGAAGTCTCATTTTCTGTCGAAGGCTATGGCGCATTCAGCCGTCTGAAATATGAGCGTGGCACGCATCGCGTTCAGCGTGTGCCGGCGACAGAGTCGCAGGGACGCATCCATACGTCAGCGGTGACCGTCGCCGTGCTGCCCGAGGCGGAGGAAGTCGATGTCGATATTCGCCCCGACGACATACGCATCGACACGTATTGCGCGCATGGCGCGGGCGGCCAGTACGTCAACAGGACGGAGACCGCGATACGCATCACGCATTTCCCGACGGGCATCGTCGTGCAGTGCCAGGACGAAAAGTCGCAGCTCAAGAACAAAGAGAAAGCGCTGAAGGTGCTGCGCGCACGCGTCTACGAAAAGGCGCAGGAGGAGCAGGCGGCGGCTACAGCGGCGGACAGAAAAAGCCAAGTGGGCTCGGGCGACCGCAGCGAGCGCATCAGGACGTACAATTTCCCGCAAGGGCGCGTGACGGATCATCGCATTGGCCTCACGACGCACAGGCTCCAAGAAATACTGAACGGCGACCTCGATGAGCTCATTGGCGCGCTCATCACCGCTGATCAGACGGAACGGCTCAAAAGAGTAAATTGATGATAAAGGAAATATTTCTATGCCATCAGATTTGATATGGACTATTGGGCGCATACTCAAATGGACGGAGCAGTACTTTGAAAAGCACGGCATCGACACGCCGCGGCTCGACGCTGAGGTACTGCTCTCTCATGTGCTTGGGGTAAAGCGCATATATCTCTACGTGAATTTCGAAAAGCCGCTCGTCGCCGATGAACTCTCGTTGTATCGTGAGTTCGTGAAGCGGCGGGCAAATCACGAGCCCGTCGCCTACATCATCGGCGAGCGAGAGTTCATGGGGCTCAAGTTCACCGTCTCAAGCGCCGTGCTCGTCCCGCAGCCCGACACAGAGACGCTCGTCGGCGCGACGATGGACAGACTAAGCGGCGGCGAAGACGAGCGCGTGCTTGACATCGGCACGGGCAGCGGCGCCATCATACTCTCGCTGCTCCACTACATGCCCGAGCTCACCGGCGTCGCCGTCGACATATCGCCCGAGGCGCTCAAAGTGGCGCAGGCGAATGCGACGGAGCTCGGACTCGAAAGCCGCGTATCATTCGTGGAGGGTGACCTCACGTCGCCATTCGGCGGCGTCACGAACGACGACGAAAAATTCAGCGCCATCGTTTCAAATCCACCGTATATAAAAAAAGATGAAATAAAAACACTCGCGCCCGAGGTACAAGCCGAGCCACATATCGCGCTCGACGGCGGCGCGGACGGACTCGATTTTTACAGGCGGCTCGTCGCGAATACGGCGCAGCTCATTCGAGACGGCGGATTTCTTGCTGTCGAGGTCGGCGCCGATGAGGCAAACGACGTCGTGCGCCTCGCAATGGAAAATGGCAACTGGGCGCGCACAGAGAAAGTCACCGACCTCGCAGGCATAGAGCGTGTCGTCGTCATGTGGAGAAAGTAAATTTTTCGCATCCTAACAGCTTCACTTTAAACGAAATTTTTGTAACATGGCACAAGTGAAGTCACCCCACCACCAACTACACTGGATGTGGCAGAGTAAGTGCTAAAGCCCCGACTCTGCTATCACTTCAAGTGGCGGACAAAATGCAAAACTTGAAAAAAATTTATCCAATGAAATGAAATTAAAGAAACCATTAAAATGAAGACAAAAATTGTAAAAGTTAGCAGCAAAACAAAAGATGCAAAAATATTTGATGAGGCAGGAAGGCTTATTCGTGCAGGCGAGCTCGTCGCGTTTCCCACGGAGACGGTCTACGGACTCGGTGCGAATGGACTCGACGCGGCCGCATGTCGCAAAATTTACGAGGCGAAGGGGCGCCCATCGGACAATCCGCTGATACTTCACGTCGCCGACCGTGCCATGATTGACATGATAGCGGCTGACGTCTCACCGCTCGCTGAGAAGCTTATCGCGTCATTTTGCCCCGGCCCCATCACCATCATCATGCCGAAAAAACCATGTGTGCCCGACTCCGTCACGGGCGGCCTCGGCACCGTCGGCATTCGCATGCCCGACAGCGACGTCTGCCGCGCACTCATCGCGGCGGCAGGCGTACCGATAGCCGCGCCGAGCGCCAACATATCGGGGCGCCCAAGTCCGACGACGGCAGAGATGGTCGCGCGCGACATGGATGGCCGCATCCCGCTCATACTCGACGCGGGACCATGCGAATTTGGCGTGGAGTCGACAATCGTTGCGTGCGACGCGGACGACAAAATCACGATACTGCGCCCTGGCGCCATCACGCGCGAGATGTTACTTGAAATCACCAGCGACGTCGAGCTCGACCCCGCGATAAAGGGCACGATGACGGACAGCGATGCACACCCGCGCGCGCCCGGCATGAAATATCGCCACTACGCGCCAAAGGCGCCGCTTGCGCTCATAGAACCAAAAAATTTGACGGCAAAAAATGTTGCGGCGATGCTCATTCGCGAAATATCTGCCGCAAAATCTCAAGATAAAAAAATCGGTCTCATCGTCAGCGATGAGACCACGAAAATCATTGAAGAAAAAAATATTGTGCCTAAAGAGTACATAAAGAGCTATGGTCATCAATGCGACCTCAAAGCCATCGCCGCGAACATCTATAGACTGCTCCGCTCGTTCGACGACACCGACAGGACACAGCTCTACGCCGAAGCCACGACGCGCGACGGACTCGGCCTCGCCATCATGAACCGCCTCACAAAGTCAAGTGGTGGAAATATTATAACAGAATAGTAAAAATGCCGTTGACACGCAAATGTCAGTGGCATTTTTATTTTACGAATTTTCCCTTCAACCGCGCCTCATTTGCCCCAGCCCATCACGCGCTGTTTCATGCCTTCGATGTCAAGCACGCCGCAGGCGAAGCCTTTGCGTACGAGGTGCTCGGGCAAGTACTCGTCGTATTTGTCGAAGAGCGGCACCTCTTTCGGAAAGAGGAGCGTCATCGGTTCAATCGGCTTTTGCACTTCTTCCTTGATTTTCTCGATGAATTCATCGGGTGTTGCGTCCATCGAGAACGTCAGAAAATACGGTCTCGACGCGGACACGCCGCGAACCTTCACGATGTCCTTCATCTTTATGCGAATGAATCGCTCGAGCGCGAGGAACGCGTAGCTACCGAGCCACGGGAACAAAGCGTACATCGAGCCACCGAGCAGCACGATTGGCGACGTCGTTATCTTCGCGATGCGCGCTGCCTCACGCGCTGTCTTGAGTCTCGCTCGCGCGTTGCTGCCGAGATAGCGATAGTCATCATCAACGCAGAGCACCGAGAGCATTTTCTCGAGAATTTTCGTATGAATGTCGCCGGGGCAATCGCCGAAATACGCAGGCACACGCCCCTTCACGGGCGCGCAGTAGACGACGTGACGCTTTCTGTCGACTTCCTCGACAATCCAGACGTGGCCCGCTATCGCGATTTTGTCGCCGACGGGCGGCGGCGCAACAATCGTGCCAAGCTCCTCCGAGTCACAGCGAACGCTGAATTCTTCATTTTCTTGAAATACGGCGAAAAATTTGAAATTGTTCACGACGCGCTCGCCCGAAAGCCCGACGATGAGGCCATCATTTTCCGTTTTCTGTATATGGTCCTGCTCTATCAGATGAAGCAAAAGCTCGCGGAAATCATCGCGCGATATATTCTTAAAATACGACAAGCTCAGCACGCCCTTCGCGAGCTCCGCCGCCGTCATCTCGCCGCCCGAGAAAAGTGTGCTCATCGTCTGATGATAGAGCAGGCTGTACGGCAGTCTCCCCTCGCGCGGCGGCTCGACCCAGCGCTCCTTTATGTAGAGCTCGACGAGCGCGATGCCCTGCAGCAGCGGCCACGGCACCATCTCCGGGAGCAGTGCACGCGGCTCTGGATGGTCCTCGCGCATGACGAAAATCATCTCCTCTGGGTCGCCGCGCCGCCCCGTGCGCCCCATGCGCTGCAGAAACGCTGACACCGTGAACGGCGCGTCTATCTGAAACGCACGCTCGAGCTTGCCGATGTCGATGCCGAGCTCAAGCGTCGCCGTCGTGCACGTCGTCATGGCGAGGCTGTCATCGCGCATGGCATCCTCCGCGCTCTCGCGATACGACGTCGAGAGATTGCCGTGGTGAATGAGAAATCTGTCTGGCTCATGGCGCGCCTCGCAGTACGCGCGCAGCGTCGACGTGACGGCCTCGCACTCCTCGCGCGAATTGCTGAAAACGAGACATTTTTTCCCGCGCGTATGCTCAAAGATGAAGCCAAGCCCTGGGTCTGCGGCCACGGGCGCCGTGTCCGTCTTCTGCTCCACGCCTTGCCCCTGTCCTTTCATTGGCTCTGCCATATCCCCCGCCTGCGGCGGCGAATTGTAGAAATGCTCCATCAAAAGGTGCCATCTCATGCCCTGCTGCTTGGCGCGCGGTATGACGACGCCGCGCCCTGTGTCGCCCGCGAGAAATCTCCCCGCTGCCGTCGGGTCGCCAATCGTCGCCGAGAGCCCTATGCGCCTCGGACTGCACCCCGCGAGCCGCGTAAGCCGCTCCATGAGGCATAGCGACTGGCCACCCCTGTCGCCACGCAAAAGCGAATGTATCTCGTCGATGACGATGAAGCGAAGGTCGCCAAAAAGATGCGCAATCTCTCCGTGACGGCGCATCATCATTGCCTCGAGCGACTCAGGCGTAATCTGAAGTATGCCCGCAGGATGCTTCAAAAGTTTCCTTTTATGCGAAGCCGAGACATCGCCATGCCAGTGAAAGACAGGAATTTCCGCGCGCGCACACAAGTCATTCAAGCGGACGAACTGGTCGTTTATGAGCGCCTTGAGCGGCGCAATATAGAGACAGCCAACGGACGCAGGCGGGTCCTCTGACAGAAGCGTCAAAATCGGGAAAAACGCCGCCTCCGTCTTGCCCGACGCCGTCGACGACGTCAAAAGCACATGATTGTCCGTGCCGAATATCGCCTCGCCCGCCGCCACCTCAATGCCACGCAGGCTGTCCCAGCCATTTTCATATACAAAGTCCTGCACGAATGGCGCGTAGCGATTGAAAACATCCATAATCTACATCCTCAATCTAAATTCTCAAAGCACAAAATCCGCGAAATCCCCGCCATCATCTTTTTCCTCGCTGACCTTGAACGCATCGGACGACAGTATGTCCGTCGCCGTCTTCTCAGGGTGCTGATAGACGATGTCGAGGAGCTCAATGAAATCGCGTATGATTTCGCGCGGCGTGATATGCCTGTCTGCACCGACGCGTGCATACTCGATTTTGACAAAACTGCTGAGGTCGTCCTCCGTCACGCGCGTCTCGTAGCCATATAGCCCAGCGTGAATGTCGCGCAGTTTCTCCGTCAGCACCATCATTTCCTCTGGCGTCAGCGGGTCGAGGTGAATGACGGGTGCGAGCATGTCGCGCATGTTTTCGCCCGCGAATTTGCCCTCGGCGAGACGTGAGCGCAGCGCCTCATAGCTGTACACGCCGCGCCGCCTGTCTTCGAGGCACTCGGGCGTGCCGCTCATGATCATGCCGATGTGGCGCGCCCTGCCCTGCATGGCATCGTTGTACATCGTGAGAATTTTCTCGTAGTTGTTGTTTCGCGTGATGGTGTTCGGTATGCGGTATATGTTCACGAGCTCATCGATGAATACGAGCATGCCGCGATACCCCGCTTGGCAGAAAAAATACGCGAACAGCTTCAAATATTCGTACCAATCATCATCCGTCACGATGGCATTGACGCCGAGCTCTTTTTTCGCCTCGGTCTTCGTCTGGTACTCGCCGCGCAACCATTTCATCACGAGGCTTTTTTTCTCGTCGTCGCCCGCCCAATACGAACGGCAATAAATCGTGAGAATGCGCGCGAAATCAAAGCCGTGGACGAGCTCATCCATCGAGCGAATGACCGTGAATATGCGCCGCTCCACTTCATCTTGAAATCTCGCGTCCGTCACCGATACGCCGTTACCCGCGACCGCCGCTTCGACGCCGCTGATCCATTTGTCGATGGCGAGCGTCAGCGCGCCGCCCTCGGGGCGCGTGCGCGTCGCGAGGTTCTGCACGAGCTCCCTGTACGTCGCGAGCCCCTGTCCGCGCGTACCCATGAGCCTGCGCTCGGGCGAAAGGTCCGCATCGCAGACGACGAATCCGCGCTCCATTGCGTAGTTTCGTATCGTCTGCATCAGAAAGCTTTTGCCGCTGCCGTAGCGCCCCGCAATGAAGCGAAATGACGCCCCGCCGTCGGCGATGATGTCGATGTCCCGCAGCAGCGCCTCTATCTCGTGCTTTCGCCCGACCGTGACGAACGGCAGCCCTACCCGCGGCACGACGCCGCCTTTGAGCGAGCCGATAATCGCCTGCGCAATGCGCCGCGGCACCTTTTTCTTTATATTTGCGTCAGCCATAAAAATATCCTTTCACATTTCAATGTCTTAAATGCCAAATAGTCCCTTGACATCATCGACATAATCCTCTACCAAAACAAACGCGCCATCGCCGTTTTCCTCTATGACCGTGTCACCGATTTCATCGATGAGCTTGCCATTGATTGCGTCGGCCATCACGGACGGAAAAATGTGATGCGACCTCATGAAATCATCATACGGCTCGTGATTTATCAGCATCGTGACAAATGATTTCTCATCAGCTGTGAGCAGTGACGCGCCATCGCTACTTATGATTTCCTCGTCATTTCCCTCTGCTGTATTTTCCGAAATCGCGCTTTCGATGTCATTCTCATTATCTTCATAATGCGCGTTCATATCAATGGCGCTTTCATTCACTAACGCACTCTCATCGATTTCATCAGATTCATTAATCGCCGCGCCATCCATCTCTATCGCCTCGACGCCGTCGAGCAATCTGTCGCGAGTCACGGCGGCGTCGCCTCGTATTCCGTCGAGCTTCGTCGTGTCTATCTCAATCTTTGGCCGTGACGCTTCCTTTTTCTCCGCAATATACGCCGCTATTTCCTCGCTTATCGCATCGCGCTCCGCCTGTGTGACATTCTCATTCTCCGCGAGCGCATGGCCAAACCTGAACGCGCGCCTCATCTGCCTGTCGGTCTCGCGCATGATGGCACCGAGGCTTTTGCTTTTGGCGATGAGCGCTGTCGGCCCATACGCCGTGATTGTCCACTTTCCATCACGGCACGTGAGCTTTCGAATTACGTCCACCTCGTACTCCGCATCCTCGTGAAGCGCGCCATCGTAGAAAATCGCGCCGAGAAACATCTGATAGCTCTGCGTCGTCATCGTCCCGACGCTGGACGCCTTGAATTCTCTTGCTTTCTCCGCGTCGCTCTCATCGTAGAGACGCACCACGCGCCTATACACGCGCCCAAAGACACGCGCCGCGTCGAGCGGATAGCGTTTCACGAGCACCGAACGCTCAAGGTCATATTTCGACGTCGCTATAAGCGCGGGATATATCTCATCATCGTCGTACTCATAGGGATGAATGAGCCGACGCCGCATCTCATCAGCAGCCCGCACACGCTCAAACGCGTCGGGCGCCTCGTCCATGCTCAGCTCATGATAAACGATGAAATCGCGCCGCCATCGCTCCACGTGGCCACAAAACGTATCCTTATCCACACAATCACATAAATCCGATAAATCTCCACGCATATAACAATCAACATAATCAGCGTGATCACCATAATGCGTCAAAAGCGCGCTCAAATGACGCACGCCTTCCGCCGCCGTCGCAATGCCCACGCCCGCGATGATCTCATACGCGAAAAGCGTCGCAAACGAAGTCGGCGCGTCATCATATTCGCCGCGACGCGCGCGCGTACGCCACGCAAAATACGCGTGAAGCTCCTCCTCAGTCATGTCGCGATACGTTGGATAGTACCGCGAAAATCTCAAATGCTCGCGCGGCTCATCATGCACCTCGACATCGGCATAGCGCAGCAAATCATCGTGAAACGTCAAAACTTTTATATCCCAAAAATTTTTGATTTTATGGTCGGGATGCTCCCAGCTTTTCTGATTCGCGCGCTTTAGTCGCGCCTCATCGAGCATCGGCACACGACGCGTCCCGTTCTGCTCATTCGCCACACGCTCACGCTTCGGCAGCGCCACGTCATCATACGTTTTGTTGATTGCGTCCGTCTCATGCTCTTCCATATTTATTTTGATTTCGTTCACGCCAACATCACATCGCTTATGTAAAAACTCTCTTCCTATTTTAGCGTATCGACATTGAAATGAAAATAGGGCCGCCAAATTGACAGCCCTATTTTCATTTTACAGTTTACGATTTTTTCGCGCTTCTTTTTTCCTTCCATTGCTCTGTCAAAATATAGATGAGCGGCACGACGACGAGCGTCAAAAGCGTCGATGTCGTGAGGCCGCCGATGAGCACGACGCCCATGGACTGACGCAGCTCCGCGCCCGCGCCAATGCCCAGCGCGATTGGCAGCATGCCGAGGAGCGTCGAGAGCGTCGTCATGAGTATCGGACGCAGTCTCAGCGAGCACGCCTCGAGTGTTGCCTCGACGATGGCCATGCCGCGAGCGCGCGCTTGATTCGCGTAGTCGATGAGGAGTATTGCGTTCTTCGTGACGAGACCAAGGAGCATCGTGAAGCCGATGAGCGACATCATGTTTGCCGTCTGATTCGCGACGAGGAGACCGAGCACGGCGCCGATGATGGCAAATGGCAAGCTCATCATGATGACGAACGGTTGCGAGTAGCTTTCAAATTCCGCCGCGAGCACCATGAAAATGAGCACGATGGCGAGTATGACGGCCTTCGCGATTTCCTTGAAGACACGCTGCATCATGTCGGAGTCGCCGATGAGCTTGTAGCGATAGCCGATGTCCATATTAAGCGACGGGATGAGCTCCTGCTGTATCGTTTTGAGGAGGTCGCCCGCCGATATGCCCTGCGTATTCGCGTAGACAGCAATCTGCCTCTGCCTGCCCTCGCGGTCTATGCGCGTCGGGCCCGAGCCGAGCCGCACGTCCGCGACATCGCCGAGCCGCACGAATGAGCCCGTCGCCGTCGATACCATGAGGTCAGACACGTCCTGCATCGTGCGGCGATCCGCCTTGTCCATTTGCAGGATGATGTCGTAGTCGTTGTTTCCTATCGTGTACGAGTGACCCGTGCTCTTGCCTTGGAACGCGTACTGCACGACTTTGCCGACGCTCGTGTTGTCGAGCCCCAGCTGGCTCGCGCGCGTCTGGTCGAGCTTTATGATGATTTCTGGCTCTGGGTCTATGCCCACGACCTCGACGTCCGTAGCACCCGGCACTGCGCGAATTTTCTCCGCGAGCTCGTCGGCGTAGTGCGATAGCTTTATGATGTCACTGCCTCTGAGACCAATCTGCACGGGGCGCGGGTCGCTTCTCGCACCTTGATTCGTCACGACATTGACATTCATGACGCCGATGTCGGAGAAGTCGCGCCTGAGCTCCGCCATGATTTCGAGCATGCCGCGACTGCGCTCATCGAGGTCCTTCAGCTTCACGATGATGCCGCCCTCGTTGACTGGCGTGCGCGTGCCGCCGATGAACATGATTTCCGTCTCGACCTCAGGAATGGCCTCTATCGTCTCTTCGAGCGGCATGGACCACTCCTTGAGCTGATTGAGTCCGACGCCCGGCGGCGCCTTGAGATTCACGCGAAATTCACCCGAGTCGTATGTCGGTTGCAGCTCCGTGCCGACGAACGGCATGAGGAACAGATTGAACACAAGCGTCAAAAATGCGATGAGGACAATTTTCCGCGGATGCTTGACGCAGAACGCCATGATTTCATCGTATATGCCGCGAAATACCTCGAACGCATCGTTAAACGCGAGCAAAATTTTCGTGATAATCTGCGGGCGCGGCGAGCCCTCCGTGCCGTGCGGCTTCAGCCAATGCGCCGAGACCATCGGCGTCAGCGTGTAGGCCTATATTGTCGAGAAAATGAGCGCGAACGCAACCGTGAGTCCGAACTGCTTGAAATACTGGCCGACCGTCTCGCCCATGCTGCCAATCGGCACAAAGACCGCGAGCAGCGACATCGACGTCGCGAGTATTGCGAGCACGAGCTCTTTTGTCGCGTCAGCCGACGCCGTGAATGGGTCTTTGCCCATCTCCATGTGGCGGAAGATGTTTTCGACGAGCACGATGGCATCGTCTATCAGAAAGCCAACGGCGAGCGAGAGACCCATGAGCGACATGTTGTTCAGCGTGAAGTCCATGACTTTCATGAGGAAGAATGTCGCGATGATAGACGTCGGTATCGCGAGGCCGCCGATGAGCGTCGCGCGAAGGTCGCCAAGGAACATGTACGTGATGAACAGCGCGAGGAAGCCGCCGAATATTATGGTGTTCCAGACGTCGCCGATATTCTCGCGCACATATTTCGACTGGTCCATGCCGACGCTCATCTTTATGTCGGGCGGCAGATCGTTTTCCACGATTTCATTTATACGCGCGTTCACCGTGTCGATGACATCGACCGTGTTCGTGCGCGACTGCTTCCTCACGGCGAGCATGACGCTCGGCACGCCGTTCGTGCGCGAATACGTCTCCTCGTCCTCCCAATCATCAACGACGTCGGCGACATCCACGAGCTTCACGGGGCGACCATCGTGATTCGCGACGATGATATTTTTGAAATCATCGACGCTGTTGAACTTTCCCACGGTGCGAACGGTGATTGTATTGTTCTCGTCGCGAATTTTGCCACCCGGCGTATTGAGATTGGCATTATTGACTTTTTCGAGTATTGTCTGAAATGATATGCCGTACGCTTTAAGCTTTTCCGATGCGACGTGCACCTTTATCGCGCGGTCTGATGCGCCGCGTATCGTGACATCGGCGACGCCATCGAGCATCTGTAGCTCATCGACGACGATGTCGTTCAGTATGCGTCGTATCTCGCCCGTGCTGCGCGCGTCGGACGCGAATGAATACGTCGCTATTGGCCGCGACGCCACATCAAATCGCGCGACGACTGGCTCGTCTATATCGTCAGGCAGGCGCTTCCTGACGCCCGCGACTTTCTCACGCACCTCGCTCGCCATCTGCCTCGGGTCGACACCCATCTCGAACTCGAGCATCGTCTGCGAATAGCCTTCGCGTATCGTCGATGTGATGGTCTTTATGCCCGACACTTGGCTCACGCGGTTTTCTATCGGCTTCGTCACGAGCGTTTCCATTTCCTCTGGCGCCGTGCCCTCATACGTGACCGTCACCGCGACCATCGGCAGCTCGACGTCTGGATAGAGGTCAACGCCGAGCGACGGATATGACTGTATGCCAAAGACGACGAGCACAAGAATGAACATCGTCGTGAATACTGGCCGCTTTATGAATGTCTCTATCATACCATCAACGCCCTTCGCGTCTTATTATTGATCCGCCCGCTCGCTGACCTTGACCTTCGAACCTTCACGCACTTTGTTGAGCCCGCCCGTGATGATCAAATCGTCCTCGCTGATGCCTTCGAGCACCTCGACGAGATTTTCGCCGATGTAGCCTGTCTTGAGCACTTTCCTCACGGCCATGCCATCCTCTATCACGTAGACCGTGCGCTGATCATCGCGCATCGATATGGCCGACATCGGCACTGTCAGCACATTTTTCTTCGGTAATGCTGTTATGGACGCTGTCGCGTACACGCCGCCTCTGAGACGACCGTCCGCATTGTCAATGGCGACCTCCGCTTCAAATGTGCGCGCTGGCAACGTTGCCACGGGACTGATGCGCGTGATGTAACCCGTCACCGTCTTGTCATTGCCCTCCATTGCGGGTATGGTGAAATCCACCCTGCCGCCAACAGCGACGCTCGCGATATATCCCTCTGGCACATCGATTTTCGCAAGGAGCGTCGAAATGTCCGCAATGTTGAAAAGCGCCGTGCCGACCTTCGCATAGTAGCCCTCTTGATAATAGCGCTTCTGTATGATGCCCGCGCGCGGCGTCGTCACTGTCGTGCCGCCCACTTGAGAGGCCGCGGCGTCGAGGCTGCCCTCTGCGGCCGCGAGCTTGCCCTCTGCGTTTTGCAAAGCAAACTTCGCGTTGTCGAACTGCTCCACTGAGTACGCGCCCACTGTGAAAAGATGCTCGGCTCGCTCATAGTCCGACTGCGCCTTTTGAAGTGAGGCCTCCGCGTCGCGATACGCGCCCTCGGCGTTGAGATACGCCGCGTTCGTGTCCGTGCGCTCGAGCCTAACGAGCGCCTCGCCCGCCTCGACGTACTGCCCCTCTCTCACGAGCACTTCCTCTATGCGCCCGTCCACCTTCGCGGCCACGTCCGCCTGCCACACGGGGTCGAGCGTGCCCGAGAATTTGAACTTAGGCGTGATAGTCTGCCGCACGGGATGAGCCGCCGTCACGACGGCGACCTTGTCCTTGTTCGCGTTCTTCGCCTGCTCGTTCTTCGCAATGAGATTCGCCGCGACACGATACGCCACGACAGCTACGACCAAGACGAGCACGCCAATCAATACCTTTGTCCCTTTTGATTCTTTTATGTTCATAAATTTCATGACACATTCACCCATAGCAGAAAATTAAAATTCTAAAAATAAGCACAAGACTTTTTTAATTATATCATGAATACGGTTACTCGGCGCGATTCAATGAAAATTTTCCATAGCGCACAAAAAAAAGACCAGCCCTGCATTTTGGACTGGTCTTTTGATTACGATATTATATTCATTTACTCAGCACGTATGGCACTTCTCGTAGAGTCCCTTCTCTTTGAGCACTCTCACGGCGAGCGCGCCCATTTCTGCGACGGTCGGCGCGACTTCGATGCCTACATCGTTCAGTGCCTTTATCTTGTCAGCCGCCGTGCCCTTGCCGCCCGAAATGATGGCGCCGGCATGACCCATGCGTTTGCCCGGAGGCGCCTGCTGGCCGCTGATGAAGCCAATGACAGGCTTTTTCATATTCTCGTGTATCCACTGCGCGGCCTCTTCCTCTGCCGTTCCGCCAATCTCGCCAATCATCATGACGGCGAGCGTGTCGTCGTCCTTGTTGAACGCGTCGAGCACCTCTATGAAGTCCATGCCCTTCACTGGGTCGCCGCCGATGCCGATGCACGTCGTCTGGCCGATACCCGCCATCGTGAGCTGATACGTGACCTCGTACGTGAGCGTGCCAGAGCGCGAGACGACGCCGACATGCCCCTTCTTGTGAATGTACGTCGGCAAAAGTCCGAGGCGGCACTCGTCGACCGTCAATATGCCTGGGCAGTTTGGCCCTATGAGCTTCGTCTTGCGGCCTTTGAGATAGCGGCGCACCTTCACCATGTCGAGCACTGGAATATGCTCCGTGATGCAGCAAACGACATCGATGCCCGCATCGGCTGCCTCGATGATGGAGTCCGCCGCGAAGCGCGCCGGCACATAAATGACAGACACATTCGCGCCCGTCTCCTTCACGGCGTCGCTCACCGTATTGAAAACAGGGATCGTGTCGAGCACGCGCATGCCTGCCTTGCCTGGCGTAACACCCGCAACGACGTTCGTCCCATAGTCCTGCATTATTTTTGTATGAAATGTCGCCTGCTTGCCCGTGATGCCCTGCACGACGACCCTGCTCTGCTTTCCGACAAATATTCCCATATTGGACTGCCTCCCTCCTTATGCCTCGGCCTTTTTCGCGAGCTCGACGGCGAGCTTTGCGCCCTCGTCCATCTTGTCCGCCCTGTATACGCCCGGGACATTCGCGTTGTCGAGTATCTTTCTGCCGGCTTCGACATTCGTGCCGTCAAGCCTTGCCACGACAGGCACTCTGAGCCCTGCCGTCTTCGCTGCCTCGACGATGCCGGCCGCTATGACATCGCATTTATTGATGCCGCCGAATATATTGACGAATACGCTCTTCACTTGGTCGTCGCTCTGCATAATGCGGAACGCCTCAGCGATTTTCTCGACCGTGGAGTCGCCGCCGACATCGAGGAAATTCGCTGGCTCGCCGCCGTAATATTTTATGATGTCGACCGTCGCCATCGCGAGACCTGCGCCATTGACCATGCACGCAACGTCGCCGCCGAGGTTGACATACGAAAGCGCCGCCTTCGCCGCAGCCCTCTCCTTCGGGTCCTCTTCACTCGTATCGCGCAACGCCTCGATTTCTGGGTGACGATATAGCGCACTGTCATCGAAATTGATTTTTGCATCAAGCGCGATGACATCATTTTCCTTCGTCACGACGAGCGGATTAGTCTCGACGAGCGAGCAATCCTTCTCGATAAACACATTGTAAAGACCCATCATGAGCTTCTGCACTTTTTTGATGACCTCGGGCTTGAATCCCATCTTGTACGCCATGCGGTTTGTCTGGAACGGCATGAGACCCGTCACAGGGTCGATATACTCCTTGAAAATCTTCTCAGGCGTCTTCGTCGCGACTTCCTCGATCTCCATGCCGCCCTCAGCAGAGCCCATCATGACGACCTCGGCCGTCTTTCTGTCGATAGCAAACGAAAGATAATATTCCTTCTCGATGTTTGAGCCTTCCTCAATCAAAAGGCGGTTTACTTCCTTGCCTTCTGGACCCGTCTGCTTCGTGACGAGCACCTTGCCCAAAAGCTCTGACGAATACTTCTTGACCTCGTCGATGTTCTTCGCAAGCTTCACTCCGCCCGCCTTTCCACGGCCGCCAGCATGGATCTGCGCCTTCACGACGATGACTGGTGTTGTGAGGTCCCTTGCGACTCTCGCGGCCTCCTCAGGGCTGAAAGCGGCCTTGCCGTTCGGCACCTTGACACCAAATTCGCGAAAGATTTCTTTCGCTTGATACTCATGGATATTCATACACTTGCCTCCCTATACTTTAATATCTATATGGAAAATAAACTCTTACTTTGCTGCCCTTTCAAGCCTGTCGAGATAATCCTCCGTGATAAGCGGCTTCGAGAAATAATAGCCCTGTATCTGGTCGCAGCCAATCTCCTCGAGGAACTCTATCTGCTCCTTCGTCTCGACTCCCTCGATGATGACGCCCATGTCGAGGTCTTTCGCGAGTTGCACGATATTCTTCATGATGGCCGCCGCGCGGAAACTCGTCGCGACATCCTGCACGAAGCGCATATCGATTTTCAGTATGTCAACGGGAAGATTTCTCAGCATCGAAAGCGACGAATAGCCGCTGCCGAAATCATCCATGATGACCTTGAATCCCGCCTCGCGGAACCGTTCCGTCGCCTCGACAATCTGCATCGGATTGTCCGTGTACGAGACCTCCGTGAGCTCTATCTTGAGCATCGACGGCTCGAGATCGTAGCGCTTGAGGAGCTCCTTAAAATAATCCAAAAGCGAGTCATCATAGAAATCGAGGCGCGAGAAATTGACAGAGAGCGGCACGACCTTGCCAAACTTCTTTTTCTCCTCCGCGAGAAGCTTGCAGCACTCCTCCCAGACGAAATGGTCGAGCTTCACGATGAAGCCATTGCGCTCAAACAGCGGCACGAACCGCGCCGGCGATATGAGCCCATGCTCCGGATGATACCAGCGGATGAGCGCCTCTGCGCCCGTGTCGCATTTCTCCTTTATGCCGTATATCGGCTGGACATTTATGCTGAACTGACCCTCGTCGAGCGCGTACTCCATCTCGCGAAGTATCATCTGCTCCTCGAGTATCATGTCGCGCATCTTCTCATCGTAGAACGCGTAGCGATGCTGATATTTGCCCTTCACCGTGTTGAGCGCCATGTGCGCGCGGTCAATCATCTGATCGACAAGCAGGAACGCATTTGACACGGGATAGACGCCCGCATAGAAAAGGATGTTGTGCTGTATCGAAAGCGACTGTATCGCACTGTCGAGCGCAATGATGAGGTCGTCCATGTTCAGCGTGTCTATCGGCAGGCACAGCGCAAAATGATCGGCCTCGAGGCGACCCGCGACGCCGATGCCCTCGACGACGTGCTTGAAATACGCCGCCGCCGTCCGCAGCACGAGATTGCCCGTCTCGATGTGGAAAAGGTCATTGACGACTTTGAACGAGCTGATGTCGAAATAGACGATGGCGTACTGCACATCCGTATTTGACTGCATGAGCTGGCTCGCCCTGCGATAGAAATTCTCGCGGTCGTATATGCCCGTGAGCGAGTCGCGCTCTATCGTGCGGCGCATCTCCACGATTTGCTGCGACTGCGCGGCCTGCTCGACCTTGCGCCACTCATTCTCGAGACGCGCCATGACGTTTCTCACGCGTATGCGCACGACCGTCGGGTTATACGGCTTCGTGATGAAGTCCGCCGCGCCCATCTCCATCGCGCGCACCTCGGAGTCTCCCTCGCTGCGCGCCGTCGTCGCTATGACGGGAATGTCCGAAAATCTCTCGTCATGCTTCATGCGCGACAGCACCTCAAAGCCATCCATCACAGGCATGACGATGTCGAGCATCACGATGTCCACTTTGCGCTCGTTCAGAATTTTCAGCGCCTCTTCGCCGTTCTCCGCCTCGACGATCTCGTATTCTCCTTTGAAAAACTGCGCAAGAATGACACGATTGATTTCGACGTCATCGACAATCAGCATGACAGATTTCTTTACTGCATTCTTCATATAAAGTACCTCTTTCAGTCCATGGCGAAATTCGTCATCTCTACGCTCATAGGAATTTTGAAATAATTCTATTTTCAAATTATTTTATATTGTATCATAAATAAATCAACATTTCACGAAAAAACAACAAAACATACGACTATATGTAACTATTCGCCATGCAGATGAAAAAATCCTCCTTTAAATAAAATTTTTCAAAAGAAAACTTTTACGGCACGACGACGACGCAATGTCCAAAAATTTTTCACACAAAAAAACGCGGCCACGAAAAAGTGACTGCGTTTTTTGATTCGCTCTTATAAAATTTCTCGACGCGAAAATTTTTGGCGTCAAATCTTTTGCACGGACTGAAACCAGAACATGCCGTCGAGCCTGCGTCCCTCCGTCGACGAGTATCTGTCGGAGAGCGGGAACGCATAGTCGAGCCGCGCGTACGAGCTGCCGCCATTCGTCCAAATCAGCCCGAGTCCTGCGCCCGCGAGCGTGTCAGCTCCGTCGTCGCCGAGCATGTCGCGCTTTTTGTCGCGTGCGTAGCCGACGTCATAGAAAGCCGCGAGCCTGAAATGCGGATCGCCGAGCTGATATTGAAGCTCCGTCGAGAACACGGTGCCGATGTCGCCGCCGTGCTCGCCCTGCGGAAAAGCTCTCACGGCGTTGTAGCCGCCGATATACATTTTCTCTGACGAGTCGAGCGGATGCCATGCGTACTGCGCCGAGAGCGTCGCCGTCAGCGTGAAGTGGTCGTCGAGCCGCTGCACGTGATACACGTCGAGGTTCGTCTTGTTGTACGTGCCGACCGTGTCATTCAGTGCGCCAGCGATGCGCGCCATGTCATTTTCCATCGTCATGCGCCCGACGGTGTGCATAAGCTTGTACGTCGATGCAGAGTGCGCGTTCCTGTAGTCGCCGTCGAAGCCGAAGCGAAACGACAAGCCGTGTTTCTGCGCGTCGTAGCCGTAGTAGTCGATGCGGTCAGACACCTTCGAGTAGGCGAGCTGCGTATTGAAATAGAGACTGTTATAAAATGTTCTCTTGAGCGGCGTGCGCGAATAAACTCTGAGGTCGTTCGACGTCCCCGTCGCGTCGAGCTGCGCGTATTGGCGGCCGAGATCGTAGTCCGTGCGCGAGACGCCGACGCCCATGAACGTGCCGTCGTTGCCGACAGGCAGCTCATACTGCGCGTCGAAATTGTGAATACGCCCGATGTTGCTCTGCAGATACGACAGCCTCAGCTGGTCGCCGACGTGCGTGAGATTGTTCCAGTGATACGTGCCGCCCATGCGAAACCGTCCCGTGTAGCGGCTGCCGTAGTTGTCGACGTAGAGCGCGCCGCCCGAGCGCTCCGTGAGGTCGAGCCTCACGACATTGTCGGCGGTGCCCGTCTCCTTGCCCGGCGAGAGATACGCGTGCGCCTCAACGCCGGGAATGTCATTCAGCACCAAAAGCGCGCGGTCGAGCTCATTCTTCATGATGAAGCGCCCCGTCACGTTGTCATTCATGAGGCCCATCGCGCGCGACGTCAAAAGCGCCGAGCGATTGCCGAATGCAATCTCGCCGTATTTGCCGAGCATGACATCGACCGTGACGACGCCGTCACGCACTTCCTGCGTCGGCAGATACGCGATGGCCGTCATGAAGCCTGTGACGTGGAGATAGTCGGACACGCTTCTCACGACGGCCGCGAGTTCGTCGAAAGTCAGCTCGCGATGTATCTGCCCATCGACAATGCCCCTCAGCGTCTCCTCGGGGATGACGTCCTGACCCGTGAAGCGTATCTCGTTCACCATGATTTTGATTTCGCTCTCGGGCACTTCCGTTTTGCCGAGGTCGACCTGTATGTCGGGCTCGTCCTTTTTCGGTATCTACGCGCGGTTCTGGTCGATATTCGCTGTGACAGAGCCCGCGTCGGGGATGGCACCTATTGACACAGGCACCGCAAGCGCACTCGTTGTCATGCCGAGCAGCACAGCTGCAAGCGTGAGGCACACGCCACATTTTTCCTTCTTCATTATGTTCATTCCACCATTGTTCATCAATATCGATAAATCACTCCTGCGCAATTTTCTCCTCTTCTGGAGCTTCTTCCTCCGCTTCATTTTCCACGTACTCCGAATACGGGAAGAAGAACGAGCCGCCGTTCGCGAAATCATATTCCGCAATGACAGCCGTGTCTGGCAGCGTGTCTATCGTCGTGCCGCGAATGATTGGCGATGTGCCCTCGACGAATATGCCGCTGCCGTCGCCGATGATGCGGAACACGCCATTGTCGCCGTCGCCGAACACGCTGTAGCCGCTGCCCGCTTCGTACGACGGATAGAAAACCGTCAGATTGTTGTTGTCGAGCGCGGCCATCTTGAGGTTGATGCCCGTGTCCTCAATCGTGATGAAGCGCAGCGTGCCGCGACCCTCGCGGTCAATCTTACCGCCCTCGTCCGCGATGTAGCGCTCCGGCTCGTACTCGCCCGAGTCCGTGATTTTCGCTGTCTCCGCGTGCGCCTTGATGCCCTCAGACACAGGAGCAGGACGATCCTTGACGTCCTTTATCGTGAGCTTGCCATTTATGATATTCACCTTGTAATTTTTCGCCGCACTGCCGAGGATATAGTTCATGGCTTCGCTTCGGCCAATCGTCTTGACAGATGGCATCGCTGACTCGTCTCCGTCAACTGGAGCACCGCCGCCCGTGGATGAGCCATCGCCAATAGGCATCGTGTCATTCGTTGCGCGCCTCATGCTGGCCGCTCCATCGTCAGCATTGCCCGCATCGATTGGCGTCGTGCTCGCGTCTGCCGCCGATGCGCCCGGTTTATTCTCGCCCTCGCCGACGACAACATCCGTCACAGGAATGTCCTCACGCACCTTGATGTCGTACTGTCTCGCGAGCTTCTCCTTGTCGTCCGTCGTCTTGCCCGGAATATCAAAAGCGCCGCTCCCGAGCTTGCCAACGTGCTCCTCGTCCCAGCTCATGATGCCGCCATCCATGAAATGACCCGACAGCGCTGGATCCGCCTCGTCAGACCACTTCTCCTTGTCATCGACCTTGTAAGTGATATTGCGCGGCTTGATGGTGAGTGTGCCATCCGTAATCGTCGTTATGCCATCAGTGTCATAATTTTTACCGAGAGCGCGCTTGATTTCAGCTTCCGTCGTTGTGATGGCGTAGCCATTATCTTCAACATCCGCTTGCGCGTCGCTGCCATCAGATGTGATGGCGATATTTTTGACGAGATTCTTATCCCAATCCATGATGCTTGTGCCATCAGTGAATGTAAAGGATCCGTTGAACGGTTTGTTGTAAGTGTCGCCGTAAGTCTTTGTGGCGTTGTCAATGTTAAATTCGCCGCTCAGTTTTCTCTTTGTGATTTCGAGCGTGCCGTCTTTGATTTCGGTCACATTATAATTTTTCGCATTGCCACCAAGTGTCGCTAGCGCTTCATCCTCCGTCGTCGTTATGCTGTACTTTCCAGCGTCCGTCTTTTCGTTGATGACGTTGCCATTTGTTCCGCTGTACGTCGTGATGCCTGTCGACGTATGACCATTGACGAGATTACCATCATCGAAGTAGCCTCCGCCGACAGTATCGAGCTTGTCGCCGTATACACGCTTGCCGCTGCCCGTGTGGTACACGACATCGCGCTTATTGATGATAGCGTCACCATTTTCATATTTCACATCGTAGTCGTTGAGATACAAATCAGCATTCGGCTTGCCGTCCACAGTTTCAAACGACACGGCACCTGTATACGTTCCCGCATCTGTCTTTGCATCCTTCACATTATCGGAAATTACATATTCATCGACCTTTGTCTTGTTAGCTCTCGCCGTCGTATCCTCATAGACGTTACCGATATTATCGTCAAGCGCAAAGCCAGAGAAGTTGCCCGTCGTCACATCAACCGCACCGAGCTTTATGCCGCTCGCATCGTCGCCGTACGTCTTCGTGGCGTTCGGAGCCTTATACGTGATGTCCTTCGGCGTGACCTTATACTTGAATTTGCCTATATCGATTTTGTAATTTGGATTTTTTGTGCTCAGCTCTATGCGATTATCACTGGTATACACTTCATCAATGACGTTTAATATCTCGCCATTTTCGCCGCGCTTGACATGTGTTCTTTCGTTGATTGCACCATCCTTATCAATGGTCTTGCGCGCTTCATCAGCGAGGTCACGTTTCGCTTCATTTATGATAACAATTTTTTGTTCTTTGTCTCTTTCCAAATCATTACCAAAGACAAAGACATCTTCCTCTTTGTCAAACGACGCAAGTCCCGTTCCATTGTCTCGGTCAAACGTGCCTGCCTCGACCTCGTACTTCACATTCGCCGCAGGATGATTTCCAGTAGCGTCTATTACATCATCGCCGTAAACCTTCTCGCCGACGACATTGTATTTGAGAGTGCGCGGTGTGATTGTGTAGTTGCCGCTGTCGAAGACAAGGTTATAGTTCTTGTTTTGAATGGAAGTATTGTTGCTGTTGATAGCAGTACCTACGCCCAACGTATACTTTCCATCGTTACCGACCTTGACATTTGTCATCTCGTCGATGACATTATCCGCGCTCGACAGCCCCATATTTTTCAGTTCAGCCGCCGTGTATTCCTTATGCCTGACGGCCTCGGTGGCAACATACGACTTCACCGCATCGCCGCTCAGCGTGATGGAGTAAGAGGTGATATTGCCTTTATCATCCTTGTTTGGTGTCCATCCCACCTTGCCAGCAGCATGAGAAGCATCAACGGCTTTCACGAAAGCATCTTTCGTTGCCTCATTTTTAAACGCAGCACTCGCAACCGTGAACGTAACAGAGCCGTCACTATTCGGCTGCCCATAGATTCTTTCACCATTTATGACCGTACCGATTGACGCTTTCGTGATTTCGAGCTTGCCCCCATTTATGGTCTTAATCGTATAATTTCCTCTTCTGCTCTCTTCAATCGTATTAAGAGCATCGGCTTCCGACGCATAGACATCATACGTTCCCACGTCGGTATACTCACCTATAGCATTGCCTGCTTTATCTTTACCGCTATAATTTGTATCGGTGTTGTCGACTAATTTATCACCTTCGACAAGACTGCCCTTATCAAAATGACCACCTTTAACGGTATCGAGCTTGTCGCCAAATGTGCGTGTGCCGCTGCCCGTCGTGTAGGTAATAGGCTTTTTGTTTATAGTCATCGTATTGGTCTTGATATCTACATTATCATGTACGATATAGTTATTTCCTAGGTTAGTCTGAATCTTGTCATAAGTGGTCGTAAGATTATATTCGCCAACATCAGAATTTTTTTGATCTCCGCCATTGGCGAGAACGATATTGATATTTTCCGCGCGTTTTTCGTCGCCCGCTACGATAGCGCCATCAGTAAACGTGCCAGTGAAGTGCGGGGTCTCGTCGCCATACTTTTTTTCTGCATGGTTTATCGTAAATGTGACAGTATTATCAATGACTTTCGGCGTGATTGTCACGCTGCCATTCTGATACTCAACATTGTAATCATTGAAATAGAGTAATTCCTTTGGCTTTATGGCGTTGTCATACGCACCATATTTAGGTTTACCATCCGCATCTTTCTCATTAGTTTTTATGACATTTGCATTTGGTGTGTTAATGACTTCTGTTTTATACAAAAATTCATCAGGTAAAAGGCTCGTCTTATTCGGCTTTGCGTCAGGGTCATTGTGCACATCACCTATGTTTTTTTCACCGTTGACAAAACCTTTAATGACTTGCCCTGTTCCCGCAATACCCGTCTGCCCATACACTTTTGTCTTGTCGTCAGCCTTGTATGTCAGCGTGGCAGGCGTGACCATGTATGTGACATTCTTTGCCTCGGTCTTGTAGTTATGATTATTGTCATTCAGCGTAACAAACTTCTTATCATTATTTTCGCCTAAATCTACTTCAACCGCATTTATGACATTGCCGTCTTTATCGCGCTTCACATGTGTTTTTTCATCAATGCCTTGATCTTTCAAGCTCTCCTTTGCCAACGTCTCATCAACGTACTTACCTTCACCATTTGCGACAAAGACGTTTTCTATTTTATCGCCATTGACGAGGCCCTCGATGTTTGCATTTGCCTTATCCACAGACGACAGGCTGATGCCATACTCCGCTTTCTCAGCTCCCTCGCCATAAACGCTCTTGCCCTGCACATCGTAGTAAAGCGGACGCTGAGTAATCGTAAATGTACCTTTTTGGAAAACGAGCTCATAGTTATTCTCGATGGTATTCTCGCCGTCTTTATACGTTCCCAAAATAATATCATCGATTTTAGTACCATCATAGCCGCCACGGAGCATGTATGCTGCCTCCTTGCCATCACTACCCATAATGACATCGGTCTTAGCGTTAATCTCTTGGCTGTCCGCTTGCCCTCCATTATTAGTGAGAGCAATAGTATTATCAGCTACGAGCTTTTTCATCGTTGAGCCTTTGAGCGTGATGGTGTAATCTCCGCTGTCGGTTTTCTTCCATATATTGCCATTCTCACCATCTACTGTATAATTTTTTGCTATATCCGTGACGATATGCTTCTCTAGTTCTTCCTTCGTAGCGTCATTGAGATTGGTAAACACTTCTTTAGTAATCTTGAACGTAACTGTGCCATCGGCATTTTCCTGTCCATATATCTTCTTGCCGTCTATCTCCGTATCGATTCTTGCTTTTTTGACAACAAGCTCGCCGTCGTACTTGATGATATAGTTGCCATTAGTAGCCGAAAGCATCGGTGAACCATCTTTATTTGCGAGATTCTCGCTACCGTTTATATCATACGTATTTGCGCTGAGATTTGCGCTATCACCTTTGCCATCTACAGCCTTTCCATCTGTGCCCTTTTCCTTGACATACTGAATCTCTCCTATTGTGCCATCAAACGCACTTTTCCCCTCAGCATTCTTGCCTCTTCCATCAAGAACATTGCCGAGTTCCCCAAGCATGCCATTGAATTCTTCATTGCCAGTGTCGCCGACTTCATATCCATTTTCACCGTGTTTTACTTCTACTGTTTTTGGATTATACTTGCCGCTCTTTTCGTCAAACTCGTAATCAACATAGCTGAATGACGCCTTGTATTTATTAGCCGTATCAGTGGACGCCTCCCCCGCATCAACAACGCCTGTCACGGCACTGTCTCCATACATCTTCTCGCCATTGAGATTTATCGTGACTTCGCGCGGTGTGATGATGACCTGCGCATTCTCTTCCGTGATGTAGCCATGCTGCGGCGACCACATATCCGCATTATCGTACCTGTACACAGAAGATTTCGTCGTATTCGCAAGGTCTGTGCCAGATTTTATCGTCCACTTGTCAGGGTCATACTTTTCGAGCGTTTTTACACCCTCAGTATAGACATTCGTGCCCTTGCCACCTGTAAAAAATGCACCGCCATAGTAATTATCGACGTCGGTCGTGACGAGGTTGTGCGTCGTGCCGTCATACTCGAACTGGCGATTGATAGTGATAGGCGTCATGAATTCTTTGAGAAGTGGTGCAGACGAATTTGAATAGACGACCCAATCTTTACTCTGATTCCTGTGCTCATTGGTTCCAGTTTTCGTGTCTGTCCAATCGATGCCGCCGTCGACTTTAACGGTCGTTGTTCCGTCTTTATCTCTTGCAATAACGGCACCGTCTGCATTAGTGGCATGATACAAGTCTTTGCTAGAAACGCCATCATTTGCGCCTGTGCCCCATGCCTGCTCCTGCACGGTAATTGGTGTGCCATTCTGACGCGTTGTGATATAGAATCCGCCTTCGACTTTGCCGCCATTCTTCGTGCCGCCAAAGTCGCCTATTGATGCTTTGGATTCGTTATCAGCTTTGCCATTTGTACTGACATCGTTGACACGTCCTGCATTATAGACTTGATTTATCTCGCCGCCCGCCATCGTGCCGACGACGCCGCCGACATTTGCCTCACCCGTGACAGTCGCGTCGCGATACGCTATGCGATTGTTGTATGTGCGAACTTCCTCAGGAGCCTCTTCCAAAACTTCAGCAGTCGTCAAATAATCCTTGCCATCTTTGCTTTTTAAAAGATTTCCATCGCTATCGTATTTTTTCCATTGCTGTGTCGTTTGGTCAAACCCGTACGACGTTTTCCCTGTCGTCTCATCTGGTACCCATTTGTACGTTTGCTTCCCATTATCCTCTACCCATTGGTATGAGCCCGTATGCTCTACGGTAAAGCCATAATACTTTTCGCCATTGTCCGCTTTTACGACGACAGTATTGTTGTCAGCGTTGTAGCCTTTATCTACTTTGCCGTCTTCCATCGTGCCGATGAGGCCGCCGACATTCGTCGTACCTTTGACGTTGCCTGCATTGTAAGACGTCGTGATGGTGCCGCTCTTCATTTCGCCGACGAGGCCGCCGACATTCGTATTGCCCGTGACCGCACCGTATTTGCTCGTGCCCGCGCCCGTGGCGTCTTCCGTTATCTTTGAATCAGGCGTGAGCGCATACTGCTCATTCGTGTTGTATGCGTCCTCGATTTTGCTGCCTGCATTTTCCATCGTGCCGACGAGGCCGCCAACATTTTCGCCGCCTGTGACCTCACCGCCATTATGTGAGAATCGTTTCGAATCGGACACAGAGATTATCGCTGCTTTGCCTTCGCTATTACCGAGTTTGCCAACGAGGCCGCCAACGTTCTTGCTGTTATCACCGCCCGCGACTTTGCCAAATCCATTGGCGTACGCCGTCGTTTTTTCGCCTGTCTCTATAATATTCTCGTTTGTGTCTTTTTTATCATTGGTCATGCCGGAGAAATACGCTTCATTGACGCCGCCGACGATGGTCTCCGTACTGTTATCCCTCTTACCCTCGGCAAAACCAACGAGGCCGCCTATATTTTCAGGCGAAGACACTATCGTCCCATCATCAGCTTTCACATCAATGCCCTGCACAAACGACGCATTCGTGCCGTTCCTCATGGAGCTATTTTCCATCTTGCCGACGAGACCGCCGACATTCTTATTGCCCGACACATTAGGCGTACCTTTAGTCTGTATCAACGTTTCAGTGCCATCGTGAGCCTTAACGCGCTTTCTCACGGTATCTCCGTCAAGCCATGCGCCTCTCGCGAGACCGACAATGCCGCCGACATTCTCATTGCCGATGATGTTGCTGTCAATGACAGACGTAGACCATATCGATGCGTGGTACTTTTTGTCCACACTATCGACCACGCCAAATAGACCGACGTTATTCTCAGTCGGCCTGTTTATCGTGATGTCATAGATGCCATACGTCGTGATGCCGCCACTGCCCGTAAAGCCGCCAGTGAATGGATTCTTATCATTTCCTACCGGCTTGAATCCTGCGCCGCCATTCCATTTAGACGTTTCGGCATCATCTATCTCTTTTCCTTTGTAAGTATACACTCCGCCATGAATCGCCGAGCCCAGCGCATACGATCCGTTGAGGTCGCCAAAATTGCTATCCTTGACTGTGTCATCCGTCGCCTTCGTGTCAGTCTCGGGCGCATTGCCACCATCGGTGCCCTGCTCTGTCACGTTTACAGGATTTACTTCCGCCGTGTCCTGTATAGCCTCGAGCTGATACACGTTGTTTATCATTATGGCATCTGTAAGAGAGCTGCCATGATTGCTGTTGACCACTTCGTATTTATTTGAATCGTGATAATTGTGTTTCGCTGCGTAGTCCGCCTGCGTGAATTTGTGATCTGTACCTTCGATGCCAACATTCTCTGCGTCTGTGCCATTGACGCCGTTCACGATGTCCGCCGTCTGATAGATGCTGACATCGTTGCCTTTTATCGATTTATCTTTATTTGACAAATATACCTTGGCTGATTTAAATGTCGCAGCTTTGCCGCCATTCGTCATCACGCCGTCGCTCGTGCTCGAGAAAGCGCCCTCATACGCCTTCACATAGACAGGATTTTCATTTGCATCAGTCTTTTTATTGCCATTTTCATCGAGTGCCTGCCGTGGTACTTCAACTTCCGTATAAATAAGGTTACCATCAGAGTCACGCCTCTGCTCACCATATTCATCCATTGCAGGAATTTTTTCCTTCTGCTTTATGGTAACCTCTACTTCTTTTCTCTCCGTGCGAGGAATCAAATTGCCATTTTCATCTGTTTTGAGATTGCCGCTATCATCTTTTTCATAAACGATAAGTCCAGCCGAGTCCGTCTTAGGCACTTTAGCCATTACTTCTTTTACTTTCACTTGCTCTTGGTTGAGGCTGTTATTCGGCTTTGTATAGACGTCATAACCATTTTCGTCTTCGCGATACCCGCTCGAGGCATATTCGCGCGCCGCCTCGTCGTACGCCGCCACGTCGTCGCCATTCGCATCAGCACGCAGCACGACGGAGCCTCTGATCCATTTGCCATCCGTCGTCGTCGTGAAGTCCTCGGAGCCGACGCTCGACTTGCCGCTGAGCTCGTGCACCCTGTTCGCCACTATATTGGCATGCTCGCCCACGACGACATCGCCGTCTGCCACGAGCTTTATGGAGTTCTCGCCGACAGCAAAGCCCGTCGCGGCATTGACCGTCGCCATATTGATTGTCGGCATCTCGCCGCCAAACTGCTTTTTGAGTGCATCGCTTTGCTTCATAGCCGCATTGATTGCTGCCGCCGCGACGTCGTTGCCAAATTGCTCCGTGATAGCTTTCGTGCCCTCGTTTTGTGTCGTATTGCCATCATAATATGTGTTTGCATCCAGTTTGCCATCTGCTATAACGCTGTTGTTGTAGCCTTTATCCTGCTCGAATATGAGCTGCGCATTGTTGAAGTAACGGCTCTCATTTATGGGCGCCGTCGATGCGACGATGCCCGCCGCATTCACCTCCGAGCCATTCGCAAACAGTATGCCGTTCTGATTGACGAGCATGAATGAACCCACGGAATTTATCGTGCCGTAGATTTCCGACATGCCGCCGCTCGCGTTCACGATGTTCAGCGTCGAGCCCGCCGTGTTGAGCACGAGCTCTTTGTCGCCGCCCTTCGACTGTATCAGATGAATGAAATTGACAACAGACTTACTGCCGACATTGAACGTGTCCCAATTTATGATGGCTCTGTCCGATGTCTGAACGATATTCATGAGACCTTTATCTTTTGCGCTGTCGTCTATTAGCGCATTTCCTTCAGCAACCTTGCCGCCCGTCGGCACTTCGTTCGGTGCTGGCGTCGCATACGATGTCACCGGCACGAATCCGACCATTGCCGCCGTGATGCCCATCAAAATCCGTTTTGACAAATCATTTTTCACACTTTTCCCAAATATTCCAAATCCTTTTTTCATCGTGACTCAGCATCCCTTCCGACCACCTCATTAAAGTTCTCTTAACTTGCGCTAACTTTCGCCAAGTAGGTCTAATGAACTATTTCATTCATCACATCAAAATAACTTTATTCGGTGCAAACCCTTGATATGTATAGGTCTCCCATAGTATACAAACGATATTATAACATAAATGAATCGCGTCAAATATAGGACCAATTATATGTAAATTTCATACGAAATCATGTGATTCTTATCGTTCCATAAAAGTTAATTAGCATTTTCTGCACAAAAAAAACGGCTCGAGCGCATCGAGTCGTTTTTTTATTTTGTGAAAATTTTTGAGATTGTCAGAGATGATCGTTGAGCGGCGTCCATTTGAAGCCGTGGCTTTTCGTCTCGTAGTCGTCGTATGAGCCATCATTCGAGAGCTCGAACACGAGCGGCGTGCCGCCGTCGCCCGTAATCATGACATGCACTTTCTCGCCGACGGTGACTTCATCAGCGGGGAAGTCGAGCACGAGACCGATTTTCTCGAGCGGCTTTGTCGGGAGAATATCATAGTCATTTCCTTTTTGCTGCGGGGCGTAGCGCACCTTCGACGGCGTGAGCACCTTGCCGACCTGCATGACCTTGACCTCGGCATTCAGGAACGCATCCTTCTGAAAATTTCTGATGGCAAAGAGCACGCGCAGCTGATACGTCTCGCCCGCCTCGTCGAGCGCCGCGAACGACTTATGCTTCGAGTCGCGACCTTGATTGATTTGCTCACTCACGACATGAGCGTACGGCGTGAGCCAAAACGCGGTCGCCTCCGTGCGCTCGTCGCCGACGAGGAAATGGCCATCAGGTTTGACGCTCGCCGACGAGAAGAAAGCAAATTTCACTTTCTTGTTTTTGACGAGGTGATTGCCCTCGACCTTCGCCTCGCTGATTTGCTCAGAGGTGAGCACAGGCGCCGCATACGACGGCGCCGTCAGTATCATCATCGAGGCAATCGCGCCGCATACGATTTTTGATATTTTCATCGAAATCACATCCCATCTTTTATTATCAAATGAAAAGCGTCACAGCATGAACGCTCTGAACGCCACATTGCCGAGCTTCATGCCGCGCTTTGTGAGCCGCAGAAACCCATCTTCTTCGACAAGGAGTTCCTTCGCCTTGAGGTCTTCTATCTCATTGCCGTAGATTGACTCTATCGTCGTGTCGAATTTCTTTTCAAATTGCGCTTTGTCGAGGCCGCGCGTCATGCGCAGCGAGAGAAAGCAAAATTCCTCGAGCGCGTTTTTCCGCGTCGGCTGCTCAGAGAGCCGCGCGGGTGACTCGCCACGCTCGACCATCTCTATGTACTGCTCGACGTCAGCCACATTCGTATAGCGCCGACCATCCCAATACGAGCTCGCGGCGGCGCCGAGGCCGACATACGGCACGTCCGTCCAATAGCCGATATTATGACGGCTCTCAAATCCCTCGCGCGCAAAGTTCGCGATTTCATATCGCAAAAATCCATACGGCGGCAGATTTTCCGTGAGGTAATCATACATCGCGTCCGTCTCGTCCTCGCTCGGGAGCGTGAGCTCGCCGTTTTTCATGCGCACGGCGAACGGCGTGCCGTCCTCTATCGTGAGCCCATAGATGGAGATATGCGTCGCGGCAAGGTCCATCGCCGAGCCAACGCTCCATACGACGTCGTCCATCGTCTGCCCCGGCAGGCCATACATGATGTCAATGCTCACATCGACGATGCCCGCCGCCCGCGCCCACCTTACGGCGTCGCGAATGTCCTGTGTCGTATGGATGCGGCCGATGTCCTTGAGGATTTTGTCATTAAATACCTGCGCGCCCATCGAGAGACGCGTCACGCCGAGCGTCTCGAGCGCCGTCATGTACTCGAGATTGACGGTGCCTGGATTGGCCTCGACCGTGATCTCCGCGTTGTCCGTGAATGGGAACGACGCGCAAGTCATCTGTATGATTTGCGACAAATACGCGACGGGAAGCGCCGTCGGTGTGCCACCGCCGATGTATAGCGTCGCGGCTTTGCCAGCGCGTGACGCCATTGTCCCCTGTATCGCGATTTCCTTCAAAAGCGCCTCCGTGTATGGGCGCATGAGTTCATCGCGGCCCGCGAGCGAGTAGAAATCGCAGTAGCCGCATTTTTTCACGCAGAATGGTATGTGGATGTAGACGCCATAATTCATTGTCATCGCCTCGGTGCTTAATGTATTTTCAGCACGGCCATGAAAGCCTCCTGCGGGATTTCGACGCTGCCGACGGCCTTCATGCGCTTCTTGCCTTCCTTCTGCTTCTCGAGGAGCTTCCTCTTTCGCGTGATGTCGCCGCCGTAGCATTTTGCGATGACGTCTTTCCTGTACGCCCTGACATTCTCGCGCGCGACGATTTTGCTGCCGACAGCCGCTTGTATCGGTATCTCGAACATCTGACGCGGTATGAGCTCACGAAGCTTCGCCGCAAGCTCCCTGCCGCGCCTCGGCGCATGCTCTGCGAATACGATTGTCGATAGCGCATCGACGGGCTCGCCGTTCAGCAGAATGTCGAGCTTCACGAGCTTCGCGGGCTGATAGTCGGAGAGCTCGTAGTCGAGCGAGGCATAGCCGCGCGTCTTTGATTTGAGCTCGTCGAAATAGTCGTATATGATTTCCGACAGTGGTATGTGGTAGACAATCATGACGCGATTGACATCGAGGTAATCCATGCTCTTGTATTCGCCGCGCTTGTCCTGCGAGACCTGCATGACCGCGCCGACGAAATCGTTTGGCACGATGATGGTCGCCTTGACATACGGCTCCTCGATAAAATCGATTTTCTGCGTCGGCGGGAGCTTTGCGGGATTGTCGACGGGCACCATCGTGCCGTCCGTCTTGTGCACGTGATAGATGACGCTCGGCGCCGTCGTGATGAGCTGCAAGTGGTACTCGCGCTCGAGGCGCTCCTGCACGACATCCATGTGAAGAAGTCCGAGAAAGCCGCAGCGAAATCCGAAGCCGAGCGCGACAGACGTCTCTGGCTCGAACACGAGTGCCGCATCATTGAGCTGGAGCTTTTCAAGTGCCTCTTTGAGCGCGTCGTAGTCGCCGCTGTCGACGGGATAAAGCCCGCAATAGACCATCGGCGTCACGCCGCGATAGCCGGGCAAAGCCTCGGGTGCAGGATTGTCCGCGTTCGTGATGGTATCGCCGACGCGCACGTCGCGCACATTTTTCAGACTGCCCGCGACGAATCCGACGTCGCCCGCTGAGAGCTTGCCGATGTCAACAGGCGCAGGACGGAAGCAGCCGACATCCGTCACCTCGAACACTTTGCCCGTCGCCATCATTTTGAGCTGATCGCCCGTCTTTATCTTGCCGTCCATGAGCCGCACGTGCGCGATGACGCCTTTGTACGAGTCGAAGTACGAGTCGAAAATCAGCGCGCGCAGTGGCTTCGTGACGTCGCCCGACGGCGCCGGTATGCGCGTGATGATGGCCTCGAGTATGTCGTCAACGCCTATGCCCGTCTTCGCGGAGCAAAGTATCGCGTTCGATGCATCGAGCCCGATGACGTCCTCTATCTCGCGCTTCACGCTCTCAGGATCCGCGCTCGGCAAATCGATTTTATTGATGACGGGCACAATCTCGAGGTCATGCTCGAGCGCGAGGTACACATTCGCGAGCGTCTGCGCCTCAACGCCCTGCGTCGCATCGACGACGAGCAGCGCGCCCTCGCACGCGGCGAGACTCCGTGACACTTCGTAGTTGAAATCGACGTGGCCCGGCGTGTCGATGAGATTGAGCTCATACTGCTCGCCGTCATTCGCATCATAGACGAGCCTCACCGTCTGCGCCTTTATCGTGATGCCGCGCTCGCGCTCGAGGTCCATGTTGTCGAGCACCTGGTCAGACATCTCGCGCTCCGAGAGCGTGCCCGTGCGCTCGATGAGCCTGTCGGCGAGCGTCGATTTGCCGTGGTCTATATGAGCGATGATAGAAAAATTTCTGATATGAGATTGGTCCATCTAAAAAATTTCCTCCAAGTTAAAGTTCTCAAAAAATAAATTTATCTAATAAAGTATATCATCCACATATATAAAAAGCCAAATGATTCTTTTGCGAGTGAAGCAAATTTGAAATTACTTCGTGAAAATATGCTGAAATTTTCTGTATACTGTGATAAAATAAGGATAACTTTTTAAGGAGGCGGCAAATCATGCCAAGGAAAATTTTTTATGTCAAGTCAACAGCAGAGTGCCCGACATTCAAATGTAAGAAGGAAGCTACCTGCAAGTATGACGAAATCAAAAGAGTAGGCTCACAGTGCCTGTGCCAAAGGAAGCAGATTCTATCCATGAGCTGCGATTTTGACAAGAAATGCAGCATCAAGCGCAAGGGCAAATGCCCTATCGTGAATTCCTTCGATCAGCTGAAGTATCTCCCCTGATTGGAGTCGGTACTGGAGAAACGCAAAGGCCCTGCGACGAGCTACTCGCGCAGGGTCTTTATTTTTCGCTTTATGCGCTACGATTATTTTTGCAATGCTTATCCAATTTTTGTTTCTTCGCTATGAAAATTTCATATATGCTACTGTGCTACCCTCTCCGCCTCACATTCGCCCGCGCAAACATGCCACTGGCATGTTTGCCCCCCATTAGGGAGGCTGTCGTTACAAATGCTGTGATTATTTACATTAGCTGAATCGATTCATACATTACTCCCACAATTCTTTTCAGCCGCCAAAAAATTTTCTATTGCTTTTTGATATGCCACGTGATAGAATATATCGGTAACAAACGAGAGGGGGGTGAAGCATTTGCCAAATATCAGAGCATCCATCAAGAGCGTTCGTAAAGATGAGAAGCGCCACGCGAAGAACGTAGCTGAGAAGACCGCTGTCAAGAAGGCTACCCGCAAGGTGACCGACGCCGTCGCTGAGGGCAACGTGGACGAGGCGAAGTCCCTCCTCGACGCTGCATACAAGACCATCGACAAGGCCGCAGCAAACAACGTCTTCCACAAGAACAACGCAGCACGCAAGAAGTCAAAGCTCGCGCAGAAAGTTAATTCGCTGGCGAAATAATAGATCAGCGTACCACAAGCACTCAAAGTCATCGGCTTTGGGTGCTTTTTTGTTGCTCAAATTAAAATGAGCTCGCCACATAAACGCAAAAAATCCATCACGCACCAAGAAGTGCATGATGGATTTTTGTTAGCTTTTATTTCGTACCAACTCAAAGAACGAATACGACATTCGTGTCGTCGAGGAAATGTGTGCGGTCATTTTCCTTGAGGATGATCTGCGCGTCGCCGACGGAGACGACAGGATTGAAGTAATGGTCGACGCCGATGGCTCTGATGACGAGCGGTTTGCTGCCGGCGCGCGTCGTCTTTTGATTGATGTCGTGCGTATAGCCGGCCATACCGTTTTTGATGACTTTGCTCGAGTCGAGGTTCTTGTAGCCGTAGATGGGCTCGCCCGCCGTCGTCTTGATGACAGGCGACATGGCCGTGCGGAGGCCAAGGCCGCTCGCGTCTATGATGAGTCCCGTATAGTTGCCCATGATTTCATGGTGCTTTGTAGTCGTTGTCGTGGTCGTCGTAGTAGTCGTGGTGCTCGTCTCTGGGACGCTGTATGTGCCATAGTCCGTCGACGTGGATGTCGAGTATGGATTGTATTCTGGCTCAGGCGAGAGCGTCGTTGGGAATGATGTCGTCGTGCTCGTGCGCGGCAATACACTCGACGCGAGCGAGCCCGTCTCGCCGAAAAGCGGTATCGCCATCACGATGTGGAACTCGCCGTCTTTGTACTCTTCCGACACGGGGCGCGCGCCTTTCACGAGCGCGGCGACCTTCGTCTTCACGACATCGTTTTGAAGCTGCATGTTCTGCACGGTGGTCTCGGAGTCAACCTGCACGCCCGCGACCTGCTCGGCCAACGCTCGATACGCGTCGAGCATGGCCGCACGTCTCGCCATCGCCCGCGCATGTGCCTCGCTCATCGCCGTGGCCGGCGCAAATCCGTAGCCATCAGCCTCGACGCGGTTCGTGTCGTAGTTCGCGCCCGCCGCCATTGCCACGCTGCAGAATGCGAGCAAGCAGGCCATCAGCGTTAATGAAATAAATTTTTTCATGATACTGCCTCCCCTAAACTTAAATCTTAATATACTCAGAATTCATCTCAGATATTTCTATGCCGTTCCTCTCGAGCGCCTGCGCGAGGTCATGCGCCGTGCCATGATAATCGACATCTATCTGCATGTTGCTCCCTTGCACGACGCGCGTGTAAACACCCGACACGCCTGGTATGCTCGAGATTGTGCCGTACGCCTCCGACATCGAGCCAAGCTTGCCGTTCGTCACAAGAATCGTGACGTGCTGCTCGGGGTTCGCTGCCTTTTTGAACGCCTCGCGCGCGAGCTCCTGCGCTATGCCTTTTGACGCCTCGCTGAGCGCCTTGGCCTCTGCCTTGCCGCTCATGCCCTGCGCGTCGCCTTCAAACGAATTTGCGTATACGATTTCGCCCGTGTTGACGTTGACCATGCGCACATCTATCGTCACGACGACGTCGCGCCAGCCGATTGTGCCGAGCATCGGTATGTCGTCCAGCGGAATATCGACGCCGCTCGCCGTGCCGCTCACGAGCCCCGTCACGATGTAGTCGGCGTTAAATTGATTTCTCAGCATGCTCGCGAGGTCATCGTCGCCTTCGTAGACAGCATTCGCGATGCGATTTTTGACAGATGCGTCTATCTGGTGCATGTCGATGAGGCGCGAGAAGCCGTTGTTTCTGAGGCCATTGATGATTTTATTCTCAATGGTCCCGTTCTCCGTGCCGTCATCCTCGAAAATCATCACGCCAATGCGCGGGTCTTCCATGTTTGCCGCAATGACGGCATGCTTCTGAAGCTTCGTCATGAGGTCGTCCCTGAGTATCTGATCCGTGACGTCGGCGCGAATGGTGACAACGTACACGCCGCCCTCCTTGCCGCGGCTCAGCACGTCGTAGCTCTGCACGTAGCCCTCGGAGCGCGCATATATCTCATCATTGATAACGCGGTAGTTGCTCACATACGTCTGGCTGTCGATGTAGACGCCTACCTCTTCCTCAATGGCGGCGCGCATCGCGTCATGCACGGCGTCTCGCTCCGTCGCACCGTGCCCCGTGGCCGTGACCGACTTCGCCATGCACATCGTCGTCATGGCGAATAGACACACGAGCGCGAGCAAAAGAAGCCTCACAGGCTTTATTTTTTTATTTCTCATGGGCGTCCCCCCCTGATTTTCTTCCTTGAAATTAAATCATCGCCAATGCCTTAATGCATTGAAGCGTATCATGAATTCACCCTCATAATACACCATTTTTATTCGTATCTCAATGCCTCAATCGGGTCGAGCAGTGCGGCCTTCCTCGCGGGATATATGCCAAAGAAAAGTCCGATGCCGACGGAGAACGAGAACGAGAGTATAATCGGCGCGGGCGTGATGACCGTCGTGAACGTGCCGATGCTCGAGATTGCGAAGGCAACGGCGACACCGAACGCGATGCCGATGAGACCGCCAATGACACCGATGACGACGGACTCTATCAAAAACTGCGTCATGATGTTCTTGAATGTCGCGCCGAGTGCCTTTCTGATGCCAATCTCGCGCGTGCGCTCCGTGACGGACACCATCATGATATTCATGATGCCGATGCCGCCGACGAGCAGCGAAATCGCCGCAATGCTGCCGAGGAAAAGCGTGAGCATCGACGTTGTCTCATTGAGCGTCGTCATGAGGCTCGTGAGGTTCTGCACCTCGAAATCATCGTCTTTCTTGCCGACGATGTGATGGCGCTGACGCAAAAGCACCTCTATATTTTCTTGCACCTCGTCCATCTTGTCAGCCGATGAGACCTGCACGTTTATCATTTTGACGTAATTGATGCCGAGCAGTCTGTCCATCGCCGTCGTGATCGGCACAATGACGACATCGTCCTGGTCTTGGCCGACAGAGGACTGACCTTTGCTCTCGAGCACGCCGACGACTCTGTACGGCTGATTTTTGACTCTTATCACTTTGCCGACAGGATTTTCCTCGCCGAAAAGATTGCTCGACACCGTCGTGCCGATGACGCAGACGCGCTCACGCGTTGCGAGGTCATTCGTCGTGATGAAAGAGCCGTTTGACACGGTGAGGTCACGAATCGACATGTACTCAGGCGTCACGCCCTGCACGCTCGTGTTCCAGTTCTGATTGCCGTAGACGACCTGAAACGCGCTCGATGCCGTCGGCGAGACGTACTCCGCATCCTTTATCTTTTTCTTTATGGCCTCGGCGTCCGCGAGCTTCAGCGTCGTGCGCGAGCCCGCCGAGCCTCTGAGACCGCCCGACATCGATGCGCCTGGGCGAATGATCAGCATATTCGAGCCGAGGCTCGCGATGGAGTTCGTGACGTTCTGTGTGACACCCATGCCGACAGAGACCATTGCGATGACGGCGCCGACGCCGATGATGATTCCGAGCATCGTGAGTATGGAGCGAAGCTTGTTCGACAGCAGCGCATTGAGCGCGATGCTGACGCTCTCATAAAACATGCCCATTGTCTCGCCTCCTCATACGACGTCCATCTTGACGCCTTTGCCTGCGTCTCGTGTGACGCGCCCGTCGCGCACCAAAAGCTGACGGCTCGCGCAGGCCGCTATCTCTGGCTCATGCGTGACGAGGATGATGGTGCGCCCCGACTCATGCAGCCCCTCAAATATTTCCATGATTTCTTTCGTCGACTTCGTGTCGAGATTGCCCGTCGGCTCGTCCGCCATGATGATGTGCGGGTCATTGACGAGCGCTCGCGCTATGGCGACACGCTGCCGCTGGCCGCCCGATAGCTCATTTGGCTGATGATCCGCCCTCGATGCGAGCCCCACGGACTCGAGCACCTTGCGCGCCTTCTCCTCACGCTCATGGCGCGACACCCCTGCATAGACGAGCGGCAATGCGACATTTTCCGCCGCCGATATGCGCGACAGGAGATTGAAGTTCTGAAATACGAAGCCAATGCGCCTGTTGCGCGTGAGCGCGAGCTCATCGTCCGAAAGCGTCGCCACCTCGTCGCCGTCGAGCTTGTAGGAGCCCGACGTTGGCCTGTCGAGGCAGCCGAGGATATTCATCAGCGTCGATTTGCCAGAGCCTGACGGACCCATAAGCGCCGCGAATTCGCCTTTTTCGATGTTCAGCGTGATGCCCGCGAGCGCCGCGACTTCTTGATCGCCTACCTGATATATTTTCTTTATGTCATTCAGTTCTATGATGTGTTCTGCCTTCATATTCGGCATAACATCACCGCCTATCAAATGCAAAATTAATGCTTTCTCTTGGTTTCGCGTTATCACATACGCGGTGGACCACCAGGACCTCGTCTGCTCGACGACGATGTCTTTGCCTTGGCCTTGTACGTGTTCGCGATGACATCGCCTTCGCTGAGGCCGTCCGTGATTTCCACGTAGTCATCGCTGTATATGCCCGTCGCGACAGGCTGCTCGACCATCGTGCCGTCATCTTTCATGAGCATCACATATGTGCCGCCCGAGTTCGTCTTGAGCGCAGCGATTGGTATGGCGATGACGCCGTTCTTGTCGCTCGTCGTGACCTCGACCTCCGCCGTCATGCCCGGGAGCAGGAGATTATCTGGGTCATCGACGTCCAGAGTCACGTAGTAGTAGATGACGCTCACGGACGACGATGACGAGGACGATGACGACGAATCATCCCAGCTGCTCGTCACATCTGTCTGCGAGATTTTCGTAACGTGCGCCGTGAATGTCTTCGATGGATAAGCGTCAACCGTGAATGTCGCCTGCTGGCCGACCTTCACGCTGCCTATATCCGTCTCATCGACCTTTGCCTTTATCTGCTTCGTCGAGAGGTCCGCTATGCGCATGATGACGGTCGGATTCGATGTGCCCTGCACGGCCATCGTGCCCGGCGTCTGCGGCTCGCCGACGACATAGCCGTCCATCGGCGATGTGATGACCGTCTCCGAGAGGTCACTCTGCGCGACCTCGAGTGTTGACTGCGCCGTATCATACTGATACACGGCATCCTCGAACTCTTCCTTTGTCGCCGCGCCAATACTGTAGAGATACGCTTCGCGGTCATATTTTGATTTCGTGTTTATGACCTTGTACTGCGCTTGCTCGACCTTCGCCTCGTAGTCCTTGCCGTCGAGCGTCGCGACCGTCTGGCCGCTCGTCACGTGCTCATTTTCCTTCACGAGCACTTCCTTTATGCGCGCCGTGATTTTCGAGCTGACCTCGACGGAATTCACCGGCTTTATCGTGCCCGTCGCCGAAACGGTGGACTTCATGTCCATCTTCACCACATCGACCGTCTGCACATCGGCGGCCGCCTTTGCCTCCTGCTGAGACTTGTAGTATTTGTAGCCGCCAAATGCGCCGAGCGCGATGACGACGATTATGATGACGACCTTTACTATTTTGTTGTTCATGGTGTCACCTCATTTTTACTATTATTGTCTTCCTCGCCATTTTCATTGGCGCCACTTTCCGCAGCATTTTCGGCCTCGCTCGACGCCTCTTTCGCCGCCTCAGTCTCTGACTCTTTTGGCCGCCTGTCTTCATCGGGCTCTCTGTCGCCGACGATGACCTCGGCATTTCTGTAGTCACGCGCTGGCGGTGCGTCCTCCGGCAAGCCGCCGTGCGCCGCGATGCGGCTCTCCATCTCAGCTGCGTGTTCCTCATCAGCGACATTCGGCGACTCGCCGAGCGAAAGCCCCATCTCGTTCTCGACCGTGGCCATGTAGCGCGCGTAGTCATACTCTGCGCTGATGTAGTTGAGCTGAGCCGTCGAGAGTGCGAGCTGAGCGTCGATGATGTCGAGCATGATGCCCTGCCCCGCGCGGTATTTCTCGCGCGTTATGAAGTAATCCTCCTCAGCCTCGCGCACCGCCGCCTGCGTCGTCATGAGACGCCTCTGCGCCTCGCGCATATTATAGTACGCCTGGCGCACGCCGAGGTCTATGTCCTCCTTGTCCTTGTCGAGCGTGAGCTGCGCGACATCACGCGCCGTCTTCGCCCTGTCGACAGCCGCATCCGTCACGCCGCTGTCGAAAATGCTCCACGAGAGCTTCGCGCCCACTGAGTAGTTATGCGAATTGTCCTCGTGCGGATAAAAATCCTGCGATGTGCCAGCGCTTGCCGATATGCTGATGGACGGCAGATAGCCCGCCTTCGCCATATCGATGGCGAGCTCCTTTTGCCTGAGCGTGTATTGGTCGACAATAAGGTCCTTGCGATTGATGAAAGCGTATCCGAGGCATGCCTCCATGCGCGGATGAAACGGCGTGAATTTGAAATCCTCCGTGAGTGTCAGCGGCTCGTTTTGATCCATGCGCAGAAGATTTTTCAGCGTCACGACATTGACATTGTAATCGCTCTGCGCCTTGATGAGCGTCTGACGCGCATTCGCGAGCTCGACCGATGACCTAAGCACGTCGAGCTTCGCCTTGCTGCCCGCGCGATAGAGCTGCTCGACATTGTCGAGATGCGCCTGATAGTTGTCGACCGACTCCTGGTCGATGTCGACTGTGCGCTTCGACTCGAGCACGTCATAGTACGCCTTGACGACAGAGAGCCTGAGGTTTTCCCTCGCGCGTTCCGTCGTGAGCCTCGCCGCATCGACGCCGATCTCCGCGCTCTTGATGTTCGCCTCGTTCTTGCCGCCCGTGTAGACGGGGAGCCCGACGGAGAGCGACGCGCCGCCCGAGCCCGTGTTGCGGTTGTCGTTGACCTTGCTGTCCGTCACGTTGCCGCTGCCCGTCACCTCGAAGCTGTTCTGCCCTCGCGCTGACTTGAGCTCTGCGCGCGCTGTCTCCTCGCCCTTCTCCGTGATGCGAAGCGACGTGTTCTGCGCGATGGCGAGATCGACGGCCTCCTGTATCGACAGCTCAGCCGCCGAGGCCATGTCCATCGGCTGCATCACGAGCGCCGCTGCCGCGATCATTGCCGCGCCCGCGAGCCTTTTATATCTCATCCATTTTGAAATCATCATATCAATTCATCCCCTTCGAAATGTTAAGGAAACGCTGACTTAATGTGAGCATCTTTCGCCATCGTTCCCTGAAGGAATCATAAGTCATTATATACTATTATGGTTATTTGTGAATACGCTTAATTTAATTTTTTCGGGACTTCTTTTCAGCATGTCAGCTTCTATTAGCTTTATATTACGAGCAATGATTTACGATTTTATAAGAGAATTATTAGATATGCATTAAGAATCAAAAAAGGTCGTCACTCAAATTGAGCAACGACCTTCGATGTCAGACTTTAAACTATTTTCTCTTTCCAGTCGGTGATGTTCCTCTCGCCGTCAGCATACGAGAAATTTACGCCCAGGGCATGAACTGTTTTTCCCTTTTCATGCGCGGCGACAATAAACTGCTCGGCGTACCCACGTTCATCAATCTGAGCAAGCGCAGCTTCAGCCGATTTGTTCAACTTGAACTCCATGACATAGAGATGTCTGCCTGCGTCAAGGACACCATCGATGCGGCCAATGTTCGTCGCCATCTCCATTTTTATATCAAACCCGCACATGCGAAACACCGTAAACGCTATAGACTGATAATATTTTTCCGTTTTCACCTGTATGTCGTAAGGCAGCGACGCAAAGAAGCCTTTGAGGCTTTCCATCATGCGGCTCGTATCGCCGTTCATGGCGGCAATTCTGACGCGGGTGCTGTCATCCGAAGCCGACGCGTCCGGCGCGTACGCCATGAAAAGATTTCGCGCAAAAGAATATGAGACCTCATGATTTGGAAAACGGAGGAGATAGACTTTCTCGGGGTCACTCCAAAGGAGCCTGTCCATGGTCAGATAGCCAGTCTGCAATAAAAGCTGCGTCACACGCTCATCGCCCGATGAAAATCCCCCCAGCTCTGCGAGGCTGAATGTCTCAAACGAACTCTCCGATACAGTCCTTTCAATGAGGTCCGATAAAACGATATGATTTTTTCGCAAAAGCTTCATCAGAAAAGTTGGCGTACCCGTAGCAAACCAATAATTGACAAAATCATAGCCATGCAAAAAGAATTGGCCGACCGAAACGGGATTATATACTGATGGCTCGCCGACGACAAAGCAAAACCCATCATACCATTTTTTTATCTTTGACAAAAAATCATCGCGATTAATCTTTGTCCCATCGCTTTCCTTGACTCCGCACGAGACAGCATCATCAATGTACTCTCCGAAGCTCGTCTCAAGCTCTTTTTGCGTGTACCCCATCATTGTCGCATAGCGACTGTCCATTGATATATCGTCGAGGTTATTCAGTTTGCTGAAAATTGACACCTTTGCAAACCGAGTGACCCCTGTTATAAAAACGAATCTAAGGTATCGCTCAGTGCCCTTTATTATCTGATAAAACCCTGCCAGATAATCACGATACGCTCCAGCATCCCGCGCATTTTCCAAATGCTCAAAAATTGGCTTGTCATATTCATCAACGAGGATTACGACTTTCTTTAAAGTGTTCTGATAAAGGCGCGTGACAAGAGACTCAAACATGTTTGCCGGCGTGTCATCATCAATAGTCACATCATACTTCTCTGCCGTCCTTCTGATGAAATTTTTCAAAGAAGATTCCATCGCACTTATCGTTCGCAAATCTGACCTTGCGAAGTCTATATGAATTATTGGACACGTTTCCCAGTCGTAGTCAGTGCCATCGATATAGAGACCCTTGAAAAGCTCGCGCTTTCCCTCAAATATAGCCTCAAGCGTGGATATGGTCAGGCTTTTGCCAAACCGCCTCGGACGCGCACAAAAAAACTGATTTTTGCCATTCCGTATCATCTCATATAAATATTTTGTTTTGTCAACATAGACATAATGCAAATTTATTAGCTCTTCAAATGTATAGATGGACGTCGAAATGGGCTTCATTCGATTCTCCTCCTCCTTATATATACTTCAGTTTTCTCGCTCATACTCCGTTTTTCGCAGTTTTTCAAAAGAACAGGATTGCTCCCTTTCACTTAAAGCGTCGCTCTGCCATCACTTCTCTCCGTGCTCGATAGCCTCCTCGACTCTTCTCTTTGCCTCGTCAAGCAAAGCACGGCTCTCAGCGCGAAGGGCGAAGGACGCACGAATCTTTTTGGCTACTTTGTTTTGCGTATCCGTGTCAATCTTCGGAATTGGCAACGTGTCAAGGTCGCTACGTGAAAACCCTGTCAATATTGTTCCACGACAACGCTTTTTCATCATGGACTGCATAAAGGCAGATTTCATCAAAACAAGCAAAGTTTCTGAATTTATCTTATCAGATTTGACAACATAAAATCCATTTGAACACAAAGCACCATCATATTCGTCTGTTATAAGAGCACAACTTTGTAATGACCCCTCGATAGATGATAATATGACATCGCCTATATGGACAATGCGTCTGGCCCTAGTTGGAAGTTCCCTACCAATACTTCGTGTGCATCCCGTTATCTCACCCGAAGTGCCAATATCCGAAAGCTCAATATAATCATACTCTGTCTCATCTTTTGGCATAAAGTTTTTATCATTGATAAAGCAAAGCGTTTTCAACATCTGTGCTGCATGCTCATTTATTTTTGCTTCTATCTCATCATACTTTGGCTGGTAGTACTCCGCATCAAGCCGCCCGCTCGCCGTGAAGTCACTGAACCGCCTTATACTGACAGCCTCGTTTTTCGGCTCCCATCCCAAAAGCCCGAGCGAATCGAGCAGCAGCCTTTCGGCGTCGGCATAGAGACGTTTCGCGTCAGCGAGCTTCTTGTGCGCTGATTTGACTTGACGCTCTACCGACGACTGAAAGTCATCAGAAAAAAGTGGTATTGCAAAATTCTCCATTTGGGACAAAAAAACATGCTGTTGAACACTGCCCCTTGCCTCTCTTATCAAGTAATTATGCCCATACTTTGAAACCAAAAAGGCATACACATAATACGGATTATATTCATGCTTTAAATGGATTTTTGCAATATCTTGATTTGAATTCATCGGATAATGATAGTTAGGCATAGCAATAGCTACATCGCCAATCGTGCCCGACATAGACAAAAGTATATCTTCTTTGTGAACCTCTGATTTCCACAACAAGCGGTTAGCGTCCTCTGAAATATAAAGCATATCATTAAAATCCAAAAGCCCATTCTTCATATTGACTCCACGAATGAAAGGTATACCCGATGGCACATAGTCAAAAAAATTGTTTAACGAATATGCCCCAAAACTTTTCAATGATGTTGTCATATCTTTCAATGGCTTGCGGCGGATTTTTGAAATTTTATTTTCTGCAGATATGAATCTCTTCGAGTAGAAGAAACTGTCTAAACGGAAAATATCAGATACTTCACGTAAATATGATAGCATCACTATGCTGATTTCAAGTTGCCCCAGCAAAGCCTCGTACTTTGCCTTGTCAAACTCACTGGGGCTGCTCAAAAAAAACTCAGTTTTTCCTTTTTCGCGAACTCAGCGAAAGCCTCGGCTATGCCGTCGTGCGAGTAGCGGTGCGCGAGCCTCTTGTCGTACGCTGTCATCTTCGCGTCGAGCTCTGGGTCGTGATTGAAGAGATCATGCTTCACAAAAATATGGCCGTGCGTGTCAGTGACATGCTCCGTTGTCTCCGTGATTTCCTCGGATACGAGATAATACTTTTTCTCATCGTCCTTCAGCGAACGATACTCAGCCAAGCCTATCTCCTTGTTTTCATTTTTGCCGACGATTGGGGTTTCCTTATAGTTCTTGCGATTTTCTGCCGAGAGCGCAAGGTACTCGTCGACGGACAGCGTGCTTTTCGCGCCAGTGCCCTCTTTGTTTGATTTGAGCGTGAAGACTACGTTTTTCTTTATCCACTTCCTGTGGCTGTCAAGCGAACCATAATCCTCCACAAAAAGGTCCTTTATGATGCGCGTGTCGCCATGCTCATTTTTGATGCCCTCGGCACGAATGACCGTCTGCATCGTTACCTTGTATGATTTCCTTGCAACCTTGTCAAGCGCGCTGTACTCCTCTGCGCTTATTGTTGTGCCGTCACTCTTTTTTGTGATGGTCTCGATTGTCTCGTATGATTTCCTTGTGCATACGACGTATGTCTCATCAACATATATTTTTTCTTTTTGATTGCTGACCGTCGGCTCCTGGGCCGTCGCGAAAAATATGGGATAATCGATATCCCCGTCCTTGTTGGGCTCTGGGCGCGGGCAGATATTTGGATAGTCGCAGTCCTCGTCTGTCCATTTCTGCACGAAAAGGACACTCGTCTTCGTCCCCGTGTGCTCGAGAAACGTATTTGGGTGGAGTCCCACCACCGCGAGGATACGACAGTTCCTCGCGATGAAGTCTCTTATATACTTGTCGCTCGCATTGTTGAACCTGCCCTGTGGCAGCACGACCGCCATGCGTCCGCCAGGCTTCAGAAATGATATGTTGCGCTCTATGAACAGGACATCGCGCCCGACATTGTCACGCAGCTTGCCCTTGTCATTGTGCCCGAGCTCATAAAGCGAGATAATCTGACTGTCGCTCCTGTCGCCGGCAAACGGAGGGTTCGCGAGCAGGACGTCGAATTTGAAATCTTTATATGTGTCCGTATCCTCGCATAGTCCCTCGAGCCGTCTGAAGCCATCATTGTACACCGTGAGCCAGTCTCTTCTTGCTGTCGTCTCTTTCCATTTTGTATAGTCGAGCGTGTTGAGGTTCATCACGTTGCTATGGCCGTCGCCTGCGATGATGTTCAGCGTCTTGCCCACGCGCACGCAGAGGTCATCAAAGTCGATGGCGAAGACATGCTCTTTCACGTAGTCTATCTCTTCATTCGAGCGTTTCGTCAAAAAATAGTTTTGCGCCGATGGGTTCATCTGCTTCCACACGTAGAGTATGGTGTGCATTGGAAACCCGCAGCTGCCAGATGCCGTGTCAATCATGTTTTCGTCTTTTTTAGGGTTCATCATTCTGACGCACATGTCGATGACAATGCGCGGAGTGAAGTACTGGCCTTTCTGTCCCTTCTGCTCCTGATTGACAAGGTACTCGAATGCGTCGTCGACCACTTCAAGATTCGTATTAAGGATTTTGACATTTTGCAAATGATTAACGCACATTTTGAGGTCGGCGTCATTCAAGCTGAACGTGGCATCCTTTTTGAATATACCCTGCCATTCCTTTTTGGCGTCATCGAAAAGTTTTTTTACTCTCCGCGCGACCTCCGACGGCGTTCCAACATCGCGGAACTCGAGCAAACGGAAATTATCGTCCTTTACCTCGGATATGTCCTTAAGATACCCGTCGGACAGCAACATATTTATTTTCTCCGCGTCATCTGCGGACTTTTTCTCATCATACAATTTCGTGAAGATGAGCATGAATATTTCCTCGAAGCTGTTCACGCCGTTATTCGCCATGATTTTATCTTCGAGGTCAAGTATTATTTTCTTAAGCGTTGTCCTTTTCAGTTCGTCGTTTATGATGAGGTCTTTTATCGTGAAGCGGCTGTCGATTATCTGACTCAGCGTCTCCGTCGCCTTCGGTATGCATGCTATTGGCTCGAGGTGACGATTTTTATTATTTATGCTCTCGCAGTTCAAAAAATATTTTTCGAGATTGCCGCCATCAATGATAACGCCTATGGATGCGCCAAGCACTTGGCAATAGCTCGAGAGCTGGTTCTTTACTTCCTTTTCTCCTATTTTCTTGCATTCGACCACTATATACGGGCGATATTTGTTTTTATCCTCGTAAATGACGATGTCTGCCCGCTTTGAGTCGTCACGCCCCATATTGACGACAACTTCAAATGCAATCTGTTCCTTTTTGTATTCATAAGTGTTTATCAACTGATAAGTGTAGAGCTGCCTCACTATTTCCTCCGGCTTCAGCTCAAAATAGTCGCCATCGCTGTTTTTGCCACGTATGATGCACTCGACGCCAGGCTTGCCGTCTTTACGGGTCTTTATTCTCTTGTTAAGCCATTTGATTTCCTCTTTTGAAAATTGTGTGAGATTTTCATATTCATCTGGTTTCAAAATGTCCTTTATCGTCATAAACGAGTGCCTCCAAACTTTGCAAAATATATTTCACAAATATATATTCGTTGTCTTTGCTTCTTTTCCTGCATGAAATAAATTTTTTCATCAAAAAAGCAGGGCAATTTTTCATTGTCCTGCTCTTGCATCTTATTCATTTTCACGCGGGCAACACGAAAAGCGTCTTCACGGTCATGTCGACTTCGTGCACGACCATGCCCGTCATGTACTCGACTGCGTCTTTTATGCGCTTCTGCGTGTCGCGTATCAGCGTCGGGATGTGCTTGCCGTAGCGCAACACGACGTCGCAGCTGATGTTGATGCCCTTGTCGTCGTCGCCGTCCATGAGGTGCTTCACGCGCACATGGCCGACATTTTTTATGAAGTCCTCGCCCATCGCAAGCTTCTGCACGATGGACTTTATGGCGCTGTCGTCGATGATGAGCTTGCCGTAGTAGCTGAATACTGGGCGTACGATGGATTTCTCGCCGAGACGGCGACGATGCTTCGACGAGCGCTTGAAAAACGACTGTATCGGGTCGATGAGGTAGCCCGAGAAATGCGGCTTCAGCTCTATTGTCGGCACAGGTATGATATGCTTGCCTTCCTTGCGCCGATAAAATTCCGCCTTCGCCATCTCCGCTTTTGACGCGATGTCCTCTATATGGATAATCTTCGCTACGGCGGGCAGGTCGAGACGCTTCGCGATTTTGTGAATCATGTTCTCGCTTGTGCCGAGCACGAGGATGCGCCGTGGATTTTCACGCTTTATGGCCTCGCGCACTTCCTCTGCGTGGCCTGGCAATATGAAAATCGCGCGTCTCACTGCCATGATGCGATTTTTCTCGTGCTTTGCGGACTTGCCCGCGATGATACGGCCGTCCTTTATGAGTATGCCATCATCTATGATGGCGTCGGCATTGTATTTGTGCGCCACGATGAGCGCACGATGACTTTTGCCGGTCCCCGATGGACCTACAAGGGCAATGACGTCCAAATCTATCACCTGCTAAAAGTGAATTGCTCCGAATCTACTCCAGCGATTCGGGAGGATGAAAAAGCGGTGCCGCGTATTTGTCCTCTATCGTGAATATGCCAAGCGCCTCTGGGTATCTCGTCGGAATCGCGTGGTAGTCGGAGCCGCCCGTCAGCATGAGGCCGCGCTCCTCCGCCATTCTGATGTACCTCGCCGTGTCCGTCGCATCATGCTGCGGGTAGAACACCTCGAGCCCGCCGAAATCGAGCTCAAGCATGCGCTTCACGATAGCGTCATCCCCGACGAGCTTCGGATGAGCAAGCGACGGGATGCCGCCCGCCTGCCGTATGAGCGCGACGGCCTCCTCCGGCTCTATGCGAAAATGCGGCACGTATGCGGGCTGGCCGTGATCGAGGAGCGTGTCAAACACTTCGCGCAGCGTCGGCACGAGTCCTTTTTTCACGAGAGCGCGCGCCACGTGCGCGCGGCCTATCGACCTGCTCGTGCCCGCGATTTCGAGCACATCGCCCTCCGATATGTCGTAGCCGAGATCCCTGAGCTTTTTTATCATCTTGGAAAATCTGCTCCAGCGCGACTCGGCAATCTCGTTTACCCTGTCCGAGAGCTGCTGATTGTAGATGTCGAAATCGTATCCAAGGATGTGCACATCATGGTCATCGACCTCGCACGAGAACTCGATGCCGGGGATGATGTTTATCGTCCTCGATGGATAAAGTCCCGCCTCATAAAGATGCCTGATGCCATCGACCGTGTCATGGTCCGTGATGGCGATGTAGCTGAGATGAGCCTCTTTGGCTGCCGCGACGAGTTCCTCTGGCGTCAGCCGCCCATCGGAATAGCTCGTGTGCGTATGTAGATCGCTTGACATATTCGTCTCACTTTCCTGCGAGGCCGTTTATATTCCACATTACACATTTACAACAGCAAGCCCCGCATAGGCCTTATTCTATCACATTTCCACGAAAAATGCCATATAGCTACATATTGTGTTTCATTCGAATATCATGCGCAACATCTGTCATTCGTCGCAAGATTTCCTTTTTCTCTCGCGAAATGTCACGACGGTAAGGCCGCACTCTTTGGCGAGCTCGCGCGCCAAATCAAAATACGCGCCAATCGCGGATGTCCTGTGCGCGTCGGAGCCCACCGTGACAAACCGCCCGCCGAGCTCACGGTATCGCGCATATATGGGAACGAGCTCTTTCATCGCGAGCCTGTCGTCAAATCGCCGCGTATTGATTTCCATTGCCGTGTCCGTCTCCATGAGCGCCTTTATGACGTCGTCGATTTCCTCTGCGTAGTCGGCATAGGCGAGATTTGGCTCATCGTACGGTGCGTAGCGCGCGATGTAGTCGATGTGCGCGAGCGTGTCTATATACGGATTTTCACGCACCATCGCCGCCATGAGCTTTAGATAATGCACATACATGTCATGCTGCGACCAGCCCTCGTAGCAGTTCGGCTCGTAGATGTCCTTGCCGTCGATGAGGTGAATGGAGCCGATGACTTCATCGAACGGCACGCGCGCGATGAACGATTTCGACATATCGCTTTTGCCCGGCTCGAGTCCCATCTCGACGCCGAGCATGAGGCCTTCGCCGCGCAGTTTTTCGTATTCATGCCAGTATTCTTCTGGGTCGAAGAGGAATTTCTTCTCCCCCGGGTAGCCGAAGTCAATGTGCTCCGTGAATGTGAGGCCAATGCCCTGCTCTCGCGCGACACTGAGCGCCTCGTTCGCGTCCATGTCGGAGTCAGCAGAAAATTTTGTGTGCGTGTGGCTGTCGAAAAATTTCATATCATCCATGCCTCCATTAGACTGTGTCGAGCCTTTTCAAATGGCGTCAGCTAGGCGCGCGAATTCGTCAAGCGTCAGCGTCTCGCCGCGGCGCTGTGGGTCTATGCCCGCCCGCTCGAGCGCCGCGTGTGCCATCTCGCGTGTGATGCCGACGCCCTGTATCGCGTTGCCGAGTGTCTTCCTGCGTTGCGCGAACGACGCTCTCACGACGAGGAAGAACATGCGCTCATCGCGCACCGCGACGGGCGGCTTCTCGCGAACGACGCAGTCCATGACAGCCGAGTCGACGGCAGGCGACGGGTAGAATGACGTCGGCGGCACGTCGAGCGAGAGCTCTGGCTCCGTGTAGTACTGCACCGCGACGGAGAGCGAGCCGTAGTCCTTGCCGCCCGGCCGCGCCGTCATGCGGTCGGCGACCTCGCGCTGCACCATCGTCACGATGCGCGTGATGGGGAGTCTCTTCTCGAGCAGCGTCATGATGATGGGCGTCGTGATATAGTATGGCAGATTTGCGACGACCTTGTACGGCTCATCGCCCATAAGCTCCGGTATGTTCGTCTTGAGGATGTCGCCCTGCACGATGCGCACATTGTCATAGCCCTTGAGCGTTTCCGCGAGAACGGCGGGCAGCTTTTTGTCCATCTCGACAGCCGTCACATTTGCCCCTGCCTCAGCAAGTCCCTGCGTCAGCGTGCCGATGCCCGGGCCAATCTCGAGCACCCTGTCGCCTTCTTCTATTTCAGCCGTGCTGACGATGGCCTTGACGACGGACGGATTTATGAGGAAATTTTGCCCGAGCCTTTTGCTCGCATGCAGGTCGAACGCCTTCAATATGTGGCGCGTCACCTCTGGCCTTGCTATCTGTGGTTGTATCATTTTGATTCCTCCTCATCCATATCGCTGAGCTTCGCGATGCCATCGTCGAATTCTGCGCGCGTCACGCCGTAGTGATTGAGCCGCATGAGAAATGTCTTCGCATTGGCGCAGCCGACGCCCAAAATCGCGCCGAGTCTCGCCCGCCGTGTGGCAGAGTCCTGCGCCCCAGAGAGGCCGCTCATGATGATGTCCTGCATCGTAAATGTTTCCTTCGGCGTGAAATCAAGCGTGTGAACTTTTGACAACGCCTTTCGTATCGCCTCGGGCGATGCCTGCTCGACGCCGATGTCGTTGTTGGCCGTTGCCTCTTCGCGTGGGATGAAGGCATGCTTCGCCTCGGGGAAACGCTTCGTGAGGTAGCGGCGTATGCGCTCGCCCGCCGCGTCCGGGTCCGTAAGAATGATGATGCCGCGCCTCTTGTACGCCTCGGCGATGTCATTCATCGTGCGCTTGTTCAGCGTGAAGCCGCCCGTGATGATGCAGTCGGCCTCCAGTGCCTTCCCTATCGCGACAACGTCCATTTTCCCCTCTACAACGAGGACTTCCTTCAACATATTTCTAGCTCCTTACAAATATTTTATGACTGCTTTGTACACATCGTCGGCAATGGCCGCGACTCGTCTGGGCTTGCCGCCGCTGCTGCAGACGACGCGCTCCCAAGCATAGAGAGCCGCAACCTCTTGATACATGGCGTGGCATTTGTGCAGATACGCCTTGTCCATCTCGTGAATGTCCTCGCCGCGCTCTTTCCGAAGCTCGAGAAGCCTGTCGCTGACCTCAGACGCCATGTCGAGAAACACGACGCAGTCGGGGCGTGGCAGACCAAGCTTCACGTACTCGAAATCGAGCAGCCATTCGCGATACTGTGCGCGCTCTATGGCGGAGTCGAGCTTCACGGCCTGATGGACGAGGTTCGATGTCGTATATCTGTCGGCGATGACGATGCCGCCCTTCTCATAGAAATCGCGCCACTTGAGGCGGAACGATGCGAATCGGTCGACCGCGAAAAATGTGGAGGCCGCATACGGATTGACGTCATCGGCAGAGCCGCCGAATTTGCCAGACAAATACATTTTGACGAGCGCCGACGACTCCGACTCGTAGTCGGGGAACGCCACGCGCCGCACATCGCGCCCCTCATGCTCCAGCCGCTCCGTGAGGAGCCGCGTCTGCGTGGCCTTGCCCGACGCGTCACCCGCCTCCAGTATGATGAGCTTGCCTTTTGGCGTCGCTGATATTGTTGCCATTATAACACCCTATTCCTGCTTTATCACTTTTATCGTCTCAAGCGTCGTGTCATCAATGCCGCTCACATGCAGTCCGCGCGCGGCCATCGTCCTCAAATATTCAATGACGTCGCGCGTGATTTCTTCGCCCGGCACGATGGCGGGTATGCCCGGCGGATAAAATGCGACTTCCTCCGCTGACACTCTGCCGACTGCATCATCGAGCGCCATCCTCTCACGCGGCGCGAAATACGCCTCGCGCGGTGTCATGCGCATCGTGATCATCGGCGGCATGGACGCGCGTAGCCTCTTCATCGGCTCGCGTCCAAATCGCGCCGCAAAATCTCGCAGGCCGTCCACGAGCTTCGTCACGATTTCTTCCGTGTCGGCCATCGAAATGATGAACATCACATTGTATGCGTCGCAGAGCTCGCACTCAAAGCCGTATTCGCGGCGCAGGATTTTCTCCGCCTCCGCGCCGCTGTAGCCTACGCCAATCGTCTGCACCGTAAGCTTTGCGGCGTCGAGTCCCGTCGCGCCGTCACTTTCTATGTCCCGCGCGCCGAAGCACCACAGACCGTCGATTTTGTTTATTTCCTCACGCGCCCAATTCGAGAGCCTCACGGCTCTCTCAACGCGCGCCTCGCCCTCCGTCGCCATCTGATACCGCGCAATGTCGAGCGACGCCATTAAGAGATAGTTTGGACTCGTCGATGCGACGATGGCCGACGCGCGCCGCACATCCTCGCGCGATATGCGTTCGCCGCGACGCATGAGCATCGATGTCTGCGTCATGGAGCCGAGGAGCTTGTGCGTGCTCATTGCCACAAGGTCAGCGCCGAGCGCCAATGCGTCATCGGGCAATTTGCGCGAAAATTTTAGATGCGCGCCGTGCGCCTCATCGACGAGCAACGCCATGTCATGAGCGTGCGCGATTTCTGCTATGCCCTCGAGGTCATACGTCACGCCGTAGTACGTGGGATAAACCGCGACGACGGCACGCGCATCACCATGACGCCCTGCCGCCTCCGCAACGCTTTTCGTCGTCATGCCCATCATGGCGCCGACGCGCTCATCAAATACGGGCGCGACGTAGACGGGCACCGCACCCGTCAGCACGAGCCCCGCGAAAATCGAGCGGTGCGCATTTCGCGGCACGATGACGGCGTCGCCATCATGAAGCGCCGCAAGCATCATCGCGTGTATCGCGCCCGTCGTGCCGTTGACCATGAACTGTGCGCCGTCCGCGCCATACAGCTCCGCCGCGAGTGCCTCGGCCTCCTTTATGCACCCCGTCGGGTGAAATGGGTCATCGAGCTCATACATGATGGAGACTTCCTCTGAGAGTCCCTCATCCGTGATGAGATTTTTTAGCATTGGGTGCGCGCCGAGTCCCTGCTTATGCCCCGGCGTATGAAAAGCAATGGCGCCGCTGGCTGCATACGCTTTCATTGCTGCCGCCAGTGGCGCCACATTTTGATTCATAGGCATTTTGCGATTTGCACTGATTGCATCGATTGCGCTGATTGCACCAGTTGATTTCTTCATCATTGTGCCAATGCCCCATCATTCTTTGGCTCTGCCTCGAGCTTTGCCTCATTGGCGAGCTTTATCGCCTCGCGCGCCTTCGCCTTCATGTCGCCGAGCGTCTCAGCCTTCGGTGGCTCGAGCGGCAGTCTCAGGTGCACCTTCGTGCCTTGACCGGGCTTCGACGTCACGGCGAGCTGCGCCCCGATGATGATGGCGCGCTCCTTCATGCCGATGAGACCGAAATGGTCATCCTCATTCGTCGGCTGACCGTCAAAATCCTCGGGATTGAAGCCTTTGCCATTGTCCGTCACGAGGACTGACACGGCTGCCTCCGTGAAAAGCACCCTGACATCTACCTTGCTGGCCTCGGCGTGATTGATGGCGTTGTTGAGTGACTCCTGCACGATGCGGAACATCGCCGTCTTCACATGCTGTGGCAGCTCCGTCTCCGTGCCATCCACCGAGAGGTTGATCTTCATCCGCGAGCGACCCTGCAGTTCGTTTATGAGCTGCGAGATTGCCGCCGAAAATCCGAGATCATCGAGCGACAGCGGGCGCATGTCAAATATGATTTTTCTGATGTCCTTCAGGCACGACTTGAGTCCCCTGCGTATTTCCTGTATCGACATCTTCGCTTCATCGGGATCGAGGTCAATGAGCTTTTCCGCCGCGCTCGTGCTCATGATGATGGCGGCAATGTCCTGCCCCGGGCCGTCGTGCATCTCGCGCGACACGCGCAGGCGCTCATCCTCCTGCGCGCGAATTACCGCGGCGCTCACAAACTTATCTTTTGACACGGCCTCGAGGTGCGAGACCATATCGATGATTTGCGAGCCCAAATAGCCAAGCATCGAGCTGATGCGCGTCGCGAGCCTTTCGGCCATCGTGACCGTCTTCTCGAGGTGTGCCACGCGCATCTCGAGCTCATGGCGCTGCTTTCGGAGCTGCTTCTCTTTGCCGCGCGCTATGCCGAGCTGCACCTGCACATTCTTTACCGATTCGTATGCCTTCTGTATGCGCTCCTCAGAGTAATCCGCGAAGCTCGACGACACACGCACGAGACGCTGCTTCTCCTCCTGCTCCTGCTTTTCGAGGGCATCCACCTCATCTATGATGTCCTTCGTCTGCTTGACAATATCCGCAAGATTTTTTTTGCTTGTATCGACCTCACTGTGAGCGGCCTCATACACATCAAAAATCTGTGATTTGCTGGACTCTATGGTCTTTACCATCGACTGAAGAATGAGGCGCAACGAGCGATCGCCAAAATTTTCCATGTCCTGCTCGCCCTCTATCATTTCCCTGCCGTTTGGCACATGCACCCCTCCTTCACATTCATGCACAGATGCGCATAAATTTACAAAATATACTTTTTTAATTTTACTCCTAAACAGGCAATAAAGCAATTACAAAAATATCCGCACGTCAAGCATTGGCTACATATTTTAGTAAATCAAGCACTAGCGATTCGTCGCCTTGCCTTCAATTTTCAGTCAAAACAAAAAGACGGGCTCATCACCCGTCTTGAATTCATATTAAAATTCACAAAATTTATGCTGAAGCAACATCGCTGAGCTCGTTTCTGACGTTTCTCTCTTCCGATATAGCCTCGTCCTCGAAATAAATCTGCGTCGCAAACGCGAAGCCGTTGAACGTCGTCGCGCTCGCCGTCGTGTATGAGCCGCACTCAGGGACGAGCAGCATGTCGCCAATCTCGAGCTTCGGCATCATGACATCGTAGCGCACGAAGTCTATGGAGTCGCACGATGGCCCGAGGAACGTTGCGAGCTGCTTTATGCCTTTTTTGAACGATACGAAGTCAAACGTCCAATGATCATAAATCGCGCCGGAGAACGTGCCGTAGAGGCCCTCGTCGAGCCAATACCACTGCCTGCCGTTTCTGACTTTCGTGCCGATGACGCTCGTCACGAGATTGACAGCCGTGCCGCAGAGGAACCTGCCTGGCTCACACCAAATTTCAGTATCAGGGAAAAGTCTCTCGATCTGACGCTCAATGGCATCCATCATGCCGCCCGCGTCTGGCATCGAGCTCCCCGCCTTCGGTATCGGGAAGCCGCCGCCGATGTCCATCGTAGTGAGGTGCATTCCCTCTTTTTCGGCATCATTGAAAAGCCTGCGCACCAAAAGGAGAGCCTCCTCGTATGCCTCGGCCGCAGTCGATTGACTGCCCACATGAAAACAAATGCCCACAGGATTGAGCCCTGCGCGCTTCGCCTCGAGAAGTAGCTGTACTGCATCCTCCGGCGGCGCGCCGAACTTCGCATTGAGATCCACCAGCGCTTTTTGGTTCTTCACGCGTATGCGCACCATCACCTCAGCGCCCGGCGCCAGCGACGCGAGCTTTCCTATCTCACTCGCATCGTCGAATGTATAACGTTTGACACCCATCGAGTGCGCTGCCACGATGCTTCTGGGAATTTTCACGGGGTTCGCGTAAATCATGCGCGAGCCAGGAATGCCCATGCGCGAAAGCGTCTCGATTTCTCCGGATGACGCCGTATCAAACGACGCTCCGAGCCGCGCGAGCAAGTTGATGATGCGCGGCGATGGATTTGCCTTCATCGCGTAGTACACATTCACGCGAGGCAAATGCGATTTGAGGAACTCATAGTTCCTCTCGACCTGCGCCAGTGAAATCACCACGAACGGTGTCGGGTACTTTGACGCAAGGTGGTTCATTTCTTTTTGTGTGAGGCGAAAGCTCTCCATAACACTCTCCCATTCCTTCAGGACGCTTTTGACTTGCCCACGCGCGGCAATCATCACAATCATTTACACACCGTGCATCTAGTGAAGACTCATCGAAAGCACGACATTGTCACTACACAAATGTCTTCCTATAAATTTTGGGTACATTGTAGTCTCTTTCCTTCGTTTTTACAATACTTTTTTTATTAAAAAACGCGAAAAAATTTTTAGAATATTTTTATGCTTGATTTATTCTCCTATTCCATTTAAAATTGTAAACGAAATTATTTATAAGGGTGGTTTACAATGGGATTTTTCACAGATTTGATACCAAAGAGATTCCGCAAGAAGGACGAGACCGACAAGCCTGCCGAGTACAAGAACAACGTCCCGAAGGAAAAAGATAACATCAAAAAATCATTCGCTGTCTACTGCAACGGCCATCACGGCACGAAGGACGGCAAGCTCTGCGCGAAGTGCACGGCGCTCCTCATGACCGTCATGACGAAGATGACGCGCTGCCGTTACGGCGTCACGAAACCTGTCTGCGACCGCTGCGACGACATGTGCTTTGGCGAGGCCAACAACAAGCGCTTCCTCGAAATCATGGAAGGCGCGCAGAAGGGCATGCTCGTGAAGCATCCTGTCATGACCGTCAAGCACAAGCTCAACAAGTGGGGCGTTGACTACGCGAAAGACAAGCAGCACGAGCAAGAAGCCGAAAAAGAAGAATCAAAGCGCAAGCAGAAAGTCGAAAAAATTCGCAAGCGCAAAGCGAGCAACACAAAGCGCAAAGGCTGAGCACAAAGGCTGAGCACAAAAAAATCGCAAAATAAAAAGGCTCTTCACCCATAAGTGTGGGTAAAAAATTAGCATCCACCATCACTCAAGCCGCACTATTCGCAGACTGAGGACGGTTCGGC
>OMWN01000036.1 GCA_900314765.1 uncultured Selenomonadales bacterium
CAAGAAAATGACACGGCGATGCACAGGATTTAAATTTTTAATTCAAAAAAATTTAAAATTTGTGTCCAGTTTTTGTTGACTAGTGCATTTTGAACGTTTTGTTAAGTATCAACGTTCATACAAACTCACACAAAATCAAAAAAGGGACAAGGCTCGCTGACGATTTCGTCAGCATGAACCATGTCCCTTTCTTATTTGCTATGAAAATTTTTACTTTCTTACTTCTCTTGCTGTTTCATTTCCTGAAATTTCAGTGCCGCGCCGATGAAGTCGCGGAAGAGCGGATGCGGATTGTTCGGGCGCGATTTGAGCTCGGGGTGGAACTGCGAGGCGACGAACCACGGATGGTCTTTTACCTCGACGACTTCGACGAGGCTATCGTCTGGCAGCGTGCCCGCGATGACGAGACCCGCCTCGGAAAGTTTTTCCCTGTACGCGTTGTTGAACTCGAAGCGATGACGATGGCGCTCGGAAATCATCTCCGTGCCGTACGCCTCGTATGCGTGAGTGCCTTCTCTGAGCTTGCACGGATACGCGCCAAGGCGCATCGTGCCGCCTTTGTCCTCGACGTTTTTCTGCGACGCCATGAGGTCGATGACAGGATGCTCCGTGTCGGGATTGAACTCCGTCGAGTTTGCATCGCTCATGCCGCAGACGTGGCGCGCGAACTCGATGACGGAGCACTGCATGCCGAGGCAGAGACCGAGGAACGGAATCTTATGCTCGCGCGCGTACTGAATGGCCGTGATTTTGCCCTCGATGCCGCGATCGCCGAAGCCGCCTGGCACGAGTATGCCCTTCGTGCCTGCGAATATCTCGTCGAGCTCGGCCTCTGGCTTCTCGATGTCCTCAGCGTTGACCCAGTTTATGCGCACCTCGGCGTCGTTCGCGATGCCCGCGTGGTGAAGCGCCTCCGTGACAGACATGTACGCGTCTGGCAACTCAACATATTTGCCGACGACGGTGATTTTGACTTTCTTCGATGGATGATTGATGCGATAGACCATCTTCTCCCACTCTGCCATGTTCGCAGGCGAGACGTCCATGTCGAGCTTTTTGAGGACGATGCGGTCGAGTCCCTCTTTCTGCATCATCAGCGGCACTTCGTATATCGTGCTGCACGTCATATTCTCGATGACGGCGTCGGCGTCAACGTCGCAGAACAGCGCCAGCTTCTCGCGCATGTCCTTCGACAGCGGCTTCTCCGTGCGGCAGACGAGTATGTCTGGCTGAATGCCGATGCCGCGCAGCTCTTTGACGCTGTGCTGTGTCGGCTTCGTCTTGAGCTCGCCCGCAGCCGAAATGTACGGCACGAGCGTCACATGGATGTAGAGCACATCGTTCTTGCCGACTTCCTTTTTCACTTGGCGGATGGCCTCAAGGAACGGCTGGCTCTCGATGTCGCCGACCGTGCCGCCGATTTCCGTGATGACGACGTCCGCGTTGTCCGCCTTCGCGACCTCGTAGACGCGGCTCTTTATCTCGTTCGTTATATGAGGAATGACCTGCACGGTCGAGCCGAGGTAGTCGCCCTTGCGCTCCTTGTTGAGCACTGACCAATAGACTTTGCCCGCTGTGATGTTGCTCATCTTCGTGAGGTTGATGTCGATGAAGCGCTCGTAGTGGCCGAGGTCGAGGTCTGTCTCCGCGCCGTCGTCCGTCACGAACACCTCGCCATGCTGATACGGCGAAAGCGTGCCCGGGTCGATATTGATGTACGGGTCAAATTTCTGAATCGTTACTTTGATGCCACGGCTCTTTAAAAGCCTGCCGAGCGATGCCGCAGTAATGCCTTTGCCGAGCGACGAGACGACGCCGCCTGTGACGAAAATATATTTGGCCATTTTAGTCCTCCTGAATGCTTTCGAGCAGCTTCTCACGGCGTCTGGATTTCTTCTTGTCATCGCTTGACGCCTCATCCCTCGTCGCGACCTTCGACGCGCCGCGCGTGCGATGCACTTCTGGCGGAGCCCACTCCGTGAGTCCCCACATGCTCTTGCCCATGTGCTGGAATCGGCTGTCCATGTTTATGAGCGTGTAGACCTCCGATATCGTGTTCGCAAGCGACTGCACCGGCTTCGCCTTTTTCTCGATGACCTCCATCACGAGGTCCCTGTAGTAGATGGGCTCGCCTTTTTCCGTCAGAATGCTGAAAGCGACATCGACATCAGACATGCTCTTGTAGTCCAAATCTGCCATGTAGGTTACTTCCTTTCGTATGCTATTTATGTGGAATTCTATTAATAGAGGCTCTGCTCGCCCTCCCTGTCAAGGGAGGGGGGACCGCCGCAGGCGGTGGGAGGGTTCGCTTTTACTGGCAAATTAATTAAGAGGTCATCTTACATATATGTATCCGTTTTCATCTAAAAAGATACATCATCATAAGCTGATGAAAACCGAACCCCTCCGCCTCGCTGCGCTCGGCACCTCCCCTTTACAGGGGAGGCTTGGCAAAGCTATGCCCTTAATTTTACAAAACAAACGCTATGTTAGCCATTTTACAGTCAACAGCATAACCGCCGCCGTCACATCTTCTCGGGCGCGGAGACGCCGAGCACGCCGAGCGCGTGGCGTATCACTTGCTGTGCCTTTATGACGAGCGCGAGCCTCGCCTCTGCGAGCTCCTTGTCGACGCCGATGATGCGGCATTTCGTGTAGAAGCTGTGGAACAGTCCCGCCGTCTCGTGCGCGAACCGCGCGATGCGCTGTGGCGCGTAGTCCTTCGCCGCCCGCTCTATCTCCTCGGGGTAGCTCTCTATCTTCTTTATGAGCTCGACCTCTGACTCATCCGTGAGCAGCGTGAGCTTCACATCGCTTTTCTCCTCGAGGCCATTTTCCTTCGCCTGACGGCGAATGCTCGCGATGCGCGCGTGCGCGTACTGGATGTAGTAGACGGGGTTTTCGCTCGACTCTTTTTTCGCGAGGTCGAGGTCGAAATCGAGCTGGCTGTCAAGCGAGCGCATCTCGAAGAAATAGCGCGCCGCGTCGACGCCGACGTCGTCCATGAGCTCCTCGAGCGTCACGGCCTCGCCCGTGCGCTTCGACATCTTCACGAGCTCGCCGCCGCGATAGAGGCTCACCATCTGCAGGAAAAGTATCGTCAGATTGTCTGGGTTGTAGCCGAGCGCCTTAAGCGATGCCTTGACGCGGCAGACGTAGCCGTGATGGTCGGCGCCCCATATATTGATGAGCGTGCCGAAGCCGCGCTCGAATTTGTCCCTGTGATACGCGATGTCCGCCGCAAAATACGTCGGCTCGCCATTGTCGCGAACGACGACGCGGTCCTTGTCGTCACCGTAGTCCGTCGTCCTGAACCAGAGCGCGCCGTCCTTTTCATAGATGACGCCGTTTTTTCTGAGCTCCTCGACGGCCTCTTTGACCTTGCCTTGATGAAGCGTCCTCTCGCTGAACCAGTTGTCAAACGTCACATGGAACGCGGCGAGGTCATCCTTCAAATTTTGCAATTTCTCTTTGAGCGCGATTTCCTTGAAAATCTTCACGCGCTCTTTTTCGTCCATAGCGAGATATTTGTCGCCGTCACGGTCTATGATATGGCGCGCCGTCTCGATGATGTCCGCGCCTTTGTAGCCGTCCTCTGGGAAGTCGCATGGCTTGCCGAGGAGTTCTAAGTAGCGCGCGTTGACGGACTCCGCGAGGTGGTCAATCTGATTGCCCGCGTCGTTTATGTAGTACTCGCTCGTCACGGGGTAGCCCGCCACGCGCAGGAGATTGACGAGCGCGCTGCCCATCGCCGCGCCGCGACCGTGCCCCACGTGAAGCAGTCCCGTAGGATTGGCGCTGACGTACTCGACCATGATGGGCGGGACGTCCTTCTTCGGCAGATTGCCGTATTCGTCGCCTGCCGCCATCGCCGCCGCCAGCGCGTCGTAGAGCACATCGCCCTTCAGATAGAAATTGATGAAGCCCGGTCCCGCGATGTCGGCATGGTCGAGCTCCGCGAGTTCGATGCGGCTCACGATTTCATTGGCGATTTGGCGCGGATTTTTGTGAAACGCTCTCGCGCCCTGCATGGCAAAATTCGTTGCGAAGTCGCCCATTTCCTTTTTCGGCGGCACAGAAAGCTCGACTTTCGGCAGCGCCGCCTCTGGGAGCGCGCCGCTCTCGATGGCAGACGTGGCCGCCGCCGCTATGGCCTCGGCCAGCTTATCCTTTATTTCCAAAAAAATTCAACCTCCAACAGGCGACATCATCGCCCGCGCTATTTCATTAATTGTTTTATCAATTCAAACGCCCAGCATCGCCCTTCGCGACATCGACCTCGACGTGCAGGCTGTTCTGCGTCTGCACGATGCCATTGACGCTCATCGCGTAGTCGACGTCTATCGTACCCGTGACCGTCCCATAGACGACGTCGAGCCTGTCCGTGTGAACGCCGAGATGAAGGCTGCCGAACGGCGTCTGATACTCCGAGTAGCTCGACTCGTCCAGCGTAAATACCTGCTCCTGCGACACATCGCCCGAGCGCTTCAGCACGAACATGCCCGGCGTTATCGTGAGCATCGTCTGCACTTTGTCCTTGCTGTCGGCAAGATGATCATCGTAGATGATATAGTGCTTGCCGTTTCTGAAATAATGACGGCCCTCCGCCATCATCTCAATCGAGTCCGTGTCCCCGTCGAAGCCTTTCTGCTCGCCTCGCACCTTTACGATCACTCGCTCCATTATCTCACTCCAAGTCAAATATATAATCATCATTTTACATAAATACTCACAACATTTTACACCACGTGACAAGAAATTGCCATCTATAAATGAAAAAATTTAAGCGAAGCGCAATCACGATTTTTTCATAAGAAAAGGGCGCCCTAACGCGCCCTCTTATTTTATGAGTTACTGAACCGCTATGTTGAGCTCCATCATCTGGCCGCCCAAATCCATTTTTACGACGAGATAATTTTCATTGCTGATTTTGATTTTGAAGTCCTGCCCGACCGTGAGGCTCGGCGTCGATATGTCCACCTCGTAGCCCAGTCCCGCGAGATTCGTTGCGGCGTTGGCCGTGAGCATGTTGCTCATCTCCGAGAGCGCGCTCTGCGCCATATCGTTGAGGTCATCGACGGGCATGCCCATCATCATTTTCGACGCGATGAATTTCGCCGCGTCCTCTGTCATATTGTATACGACGTTGCCACGAAGTCCCTTCGTGAAGCCGACGATTATCGACACGCCGAGGCTCGTGCACGTCTGGCTCGCGACGCCGATGCCCGTGCGCTTCGGCACATCAAAGCCCATCTGCGGCATGACGGCAACAAGGGCGTCGACAAAAGGATTTACAAGTTTTGCTTCCATATTCCCTTATTCCCCCTCCGCAAATCCGATATTCAAAAATACATCGCCAAGTCTCGTCTCAGCCTTTATGCGGAACGACGTCATCTTGAAATTGGCAATGCGGATTGAACGGCCAACGATGGTGCCCGGCGGCGATATTCTCATTTCTTTTTCCTTGAGATCGTTTATGACGGATGCGCCGTGGCCGATGATGATGTTCGCTGCTTCCTCGACTGCGTCGCTCGCGTCCTCGTCGCTCATGTCGTCCTCCGGCTCCTTGCCCACGAGCGCGCGCGCGAATTTTCTCATCGTCTCATGGTCCATGTACACGATGGCGCGTCCCGTCGGCGTGCCCGTGAGGCCGATGATGACGGCAATGCCCGTGACCTCGAGGTAGTGACCGCTCGCGACCTCCGTTGAAACTTTGCTGTGAACGCCGACGAGTCCGAACAGGCTCTTCTCGAGCACCTGCGCGAATGACTTCACATAGAGCTCCTTGAGCTGACCAATCTGCGAGAGCTTCTCTTGGCAGAGGAACGTCAGCGCGTCTATGAGGTCGTTCGGCACGATTGGCTTCTGCAAAAATGACGTGATGCCCGCCTCGCGGCCCTGCATCATGAGGCTCGTGTCCTTCATCGCGCTTATCATGACGATGCGCGCCCCGCTGTCTATCTCGCGTATCCTGCGACTGCACTCTATGCCATTGGCGTCAGGCAGATTCATATCCATCGTGACGGCATCAGGCATGTACTCACGATATTTCTCGACTGCCTCGGCGGCATTCGACGCCGCCGCCACGACATCAAAATTCGTTTTCTTCAGTATGTCAGCAATCATCGCACAGCTGATGCGCGAGTCATCGACAACGAGAACCTTAATGCGTTGCATTTTGTTCACCCGTTTTCCTTTATAGTTTATTGCTTCATAAAATTTTGACTACGACTTTTACTGCCTTATGAAACAATATGCTTTCCTATCCTTATATACTAGCATATTTTGGTGTCATCTGCCATACGTGAATAGAATTTTAAGAAAAATTTTTCATGAAATCATTTGCCCGCGGCAATCCTTTGAAGAATCGTGCGCGCCACATAAACGCCGCTCGCGCCCGCCTGCGAGAGTCCGCGTGTGACGCCCGCGCCGTCGCCTGTCGCGAATACGTTTTTGAGCGGCATCTCGAGCTCTTTCGAGAGCGATATGCGCGACGAGTAGAACTTCACCTCGACGCCGTAGAGCAGTGTGTCGTCGTTCGTCATGCCGGGCGCGATGTTGTTGAGCGCGGCAATCATCTCCATGATGTTGTCGAGGTGGCGCTTCGGCAACACGAGCGAGAGGTCGCCCGGCGTCGCCGCGAGTGTCGGCTTCGTGAAGCTCTTGCCGAGCCTGTGCGCGTCCGTGCGGCGCCCTTTGTAGAGGTCTCCGTAGCGCTGGACGAGCACGCCGCCGCCGAGCATGTTCGAGAAAGACGCGATGCGTTTGCCATATTTGTACGGCTCATTGAACGGCTCCGTGAAATGATTGCTGACGAGCAACGCGAAGTTCGTGTTGTGGCTCTGCAGCTTCGGGTCGCTGTACGAGTGGCCGTTGACCGTGATGATGCCGTCCGTGTTCTCGCTGACGACATGGCCGTGCGGATTCATGCAGAACGTCCTGACGAGGTCGCCGTATCGCTTCGTGCGATAGAGAAGCTTCGCCTCGTAGACTTTGCTCGTGATGTGGTCCATGATTTCATCGGGCACCTCGACGCGCACGCCGACATCGACTTGATTGTTTAGGAGCTTTATGCCGAGCCGCCTGCACTCGTCGGCGAACCACTCGGCGCCCGCGCGCCCCGGCGCGATGATCATGTACTCCGCCGACACTTTGTCGCCGCTCTCGAGCACGAGCTCATTGTCGCCGCTGCCGTCGGACTCTATCGATTTCACGGACGTGAGAAAATGAAACTCCACCTTGTCCTTCAGATACTCGTACGTCTGCTCGAGCATCTTGAGATTGTTCTCCGTGCCGAGGTGCCTCACGCTCGCGTCCAAAAGATGAAGGTCGTATTTGAGCGCACGATTGCCGATGTCGCTGCGCTTCGTCGTGTAGACCTCGGCCGGCGCGCCGTGGCGCATGTTTATATCGTCAACGTAATGAATGAGGTTCATGACCTCGTCGTCATCTATGTAGTCGTTGAGCCAGCCTCCGAATTTCGTCGTGAAATTATATTTCCCGTCGGAGAACGCGCCCGCGCCGCCAAAACCGCGCATGATGCTGCACGGCTTGCAGTTGATGCACGACTTCACTTTGCCCGCGGAAATTGGGCAGACTCTGCTGTAAATATCTTTGCCGCTCTCGAAAAGAGCGATTTTGAGCTTTGGATTTTTCAGTGAGAGCTCATACGCCGCGCACGTGCCCGCAGGTCCCGCGCCGACGATGGCCACGTCGTAATGCTTCATAACGATACCCCATCTCATCTTTGTTTTCATTGTCGCAACATGATGATTTTATCACAAATCCCGATTTCATTCCATCACCTTCATTAATATATAGGAAACTAAGGAAACGCTGATTAATTGAAGCAGGAGCATTGACGAGAGATTTCTTCGCATAGCAAGGAGAGGCGAAGAAGCGTAGTGGGGCTACGCTTAGAGCCACGACGACGCTAGGCGGAAAAAAATCCGTCAAGACGACTGCTGAAATAATCAGTGTTTCCTTGATTGAAATCGTCATGCGATTCCTGTATAATGGTGGTTAATTATTTTTCGGGAGTGATTTTTTTGTCTCACAATATCAGCATTGTCATTTCATTCATCATATATCTCGCGCTCATGATGGCCATCGGCATCTACTACTACAGGCGCACGCAGAACATCTCGGACTATATACTCGGCAGTCGCGGGCTCGGTGCGTGGGTCACGTCGATGAGCGCGGAGGCGTCGGACATGAGCGGCTGGATGCTCATGGGCGTGCCGGGCGCCGCGTATGTGGCGGGCCTCTCGTCGGCATGGATAGCCGTCGGCATCGCCATCGGCACGTACGCGAACTGGAAAATCATGGCGGCGCGCCTCAGAAAATATTCGGAAATCGCGGGCGACTCGCTGACTCTCCCCGACTTCTTTCAAAATCGCTATCACGACAAATCGAATCTCCTGCGCATCATTCCCGCCATATTCATTTTGATTTTCTTCATTATTTATACGTCGTCGGGCTTCGTGTCGGGCGGCAAACTTTTCGAGACAATTTTCGGCATGAACTACACGTACGCCGTGCTCCTCGGCGCGGGCGTCGTCGTTTTCTACACGCTGACGGGCGGATTTCTCGCCGTCTGCACGACGGACTTTGTGCAGGGCGTCATGATGTTCCTCGCCATACTCATCGTGCCTATCGCCGCGACCATCGCGCTTGGAGGATTTGGCACGGCAGTCACGGCCATCGGCTCGCTGAGCCCAACAATGTTCGCGCCCATGACGAACCCCGACGGCTCGACACTGACATTCATCGAGCTCATCTCGCTGCTCGGCTGGGGCATCGGCTACTTCGGACAGCCGCACATCCTCGTGCGCTTCATGGCAATCAAATCGTCGAAAGAACTCACGCAGGCCATGCACATCGCGATGACGTGGGTCGTCATATCGCTTGCGGCCGCCGTATTCGTCGGCATGGTCGGCCACGCGTACCTCACGACGCCGCTCACAGGCACGAACACGGAGACGGTGTTCCTCGTGCTCACGAATGAGCTCTTCTCGCCATTCGTCGTCGGCCTCATCATGGCCTCCGTACTCGCCGCCATCATGAGCACGGCGTCGGCACAGCTCCTCGTCGCGGCGTCGGCATTCTCGAAGGACTTCTACGCCGCCGTCATAAAGAAGGACGCGTCGAGCAGTGAGCTCGTCTGGGTGAGTCGCATCTCCGTGCTCGTCATCTCGGCCATCGCCATCACGCTCGCGCTCAATCCGAACAGCCTCATCCTCGACATCGTCGCCTACGCTTGGGCAGGCTTCGGCGCCGCGTTCGGTCCTGCGCTGCTCGCCTCGCTTTTCTGGCGTCGCGCCACGAGGAATGGCGTGCTCGCGGGCATCATCGTCGGCGGCGTGACCGTGCTCGTCTGGAAGCAGCTCGCGCTCCTCGGCCTCTACGAGATCATCCCAGGCTTCATATTCTCCGCCATCGCCATCTACGTCGTGAGCATGATGGACAAAGAGCCGTCAAAAGAAATCGTCGAGACATTCGACAAAGTTGATGAAAGTGAAATTTAAAGTTTAATTTTATAACAAGTCTTCACGCCTTAACGGCAAAGAAAAATTTTAGCGAGCCCAAACCCTCTCCGCCCCCTGCGGGGGCACCTCCCCCAGAGTGGGAGGCATAGTACGAGAAGCTTTACGCCTAAAATTTACGAAAGAATAAAAAACTTCACACTTTCGTTGATTGATTATCTTGATAAATCATTTTGCTAAAGTGAAGGCCTTCTCACTTTCATGAAGTTGCTTATTCATCCAGTGTAAATAGTGACTGTTCAATAACAAAATTTGACAATAACACAATATAACTAGCACATCGTACATCATTTATGCTATAATTAGTGCAAA
>OMWN01000097.1 GCA_900314765.1 uncultured Selenomonadales bacterium
ACACGCCGCTTCGGAGCCAGCCAAAGAGCCTATAGGAAATTGCTAAGTTACTTCAGACTGGCATCGCCTCGGGAATATTTACAAACTTATATTATCCTAAAATTCTTTAAGCTTATTCAGTCTCTCATAAGCGGGACAGTCAGGCTGCCTGCAGGCATGACGATATATTTCGCGTTCGTGCCGACGATTTTCTTCGCCTCTGCGATAGCCTCTTCCACCGTGTCGACCGCATCGTCGAAGAGCATTTCCTTCGCGAGTTTCTTGTCGAGTCCCGTCACGAGTATGAAGTGCGCTTTCTTCGTTAGGCGCGTGACGGCGTAAGCCTTGTTCGCACCGATGACGAAATGCTTTTCAAGCTCAGCCTCTATTGCGTCCGCGCTGCCGAGATTCTTGCACGTCTCCTCGAGGACTTTGCTGCCACTGCCTTCTTCACACTCCGCGAGGAGTATCACGACGCCGCCCTGCTTCGTCGCGAGCACCGCATTGTCCATCGTCTTCTGCATCTGGTAGACGTTGATGTCCTTCGGGTAGCCGCCGCAGCTCACAATCGTGATGTCCGCTTTCTCGCGAATGGGCACGCCGTAGACCTCGTCGACGAATTCACACGCCTTCTTGTGCGCCGCGACGTAGTCACCCGCGAACATTTTGAGGAAACGATGCTGTGCGTCGAGGATGGCGTTGAACAGGAACACATTCGAGCCACGCGAGCGCATCTCATTCGCCCAGAGCGCGACGCCCTCCATCTGGTCATCGTAGACAGGGTTGCCGTCGGCCTTGCCGAGCCCCGCGCGCGGGTCCATCATGAAGCTGTGGTTGTGGCGTATCGTCTCCATCGCCGCGCAACCTGGCAGCACGGCCTTGCGCCCGCCGCCATAGCCACTGAAATAGTGATAGACGATGGTGCCCGTCAGTATGATGTGGTCGGAGTGGCAGATGCGCTTGTTGATGAGCACAGGCGTGAAGCGGCTCGTCGCGCCGAAATACTCAAAATCGTTCGGGATGAGGCAATCGCTGTTGAACATCATCAGACGATGGCCGACCTCTTCGCCGACGCCCTCGCACATTTCTTTCTGCGTCATGAGCCTGTGGCTGCCAAGAGAAAAAACAATCTGCATGTTCTCGTCGGGCACGCCGAGCCTGTTCATCTCGTTGACGAGCACGGGCATGAAATCGAAGCTGTTCGCGACGCGCGTCGGGTCGTTGCAGATAAACGTGACCGTGTCGCCGGGCTTCACCGTCTCCTCGAGCGATGGGCAGCCTATCGGGTGGCGTATGGCGTCGAGCACCGAGCCCTCGATGTCCGTGAGCGGCGTGGCGGGCGGCATCTCGATTTCCTGCAGCAGCGCGCTTTCATCGAGCTCGAAAGACTTTGTGCCATGACCATACGGCAGAGTGAATTTTTTCATTTGCAAAAGCCTCCTCTGATTTAAATTCTATCATTTTCCCTTCGCAGAAATAATAAAGGGAATTAATTACGTTCACCATGTATTATAAGCTATCGCGATAATTTTTGCCAATAAAAAAATAGCCCTCAATCAAATAAAAGAGAGCTATTTTTAAAATCGTGTTAAATTATAGAGCCTTACTCGACCCTCTCCGCCCCTTCGGGGCACCTCCCCCAGAGTGGGAGGCAATGAAGAGCACTGTCTACACGTACGCGGAACGCCGCTCGACGAGTATCAAAGTAAACTCTTCATCCAATCTTTGAGGCGCAGGATTTTTTTCGTCCTGGCAAGGAAAGGGACGCCGACGCGTACTAAATATTGCGTACGCGAGGCGTCCCTCGATGAAGCTTGAGCTGAAAAAGACAAGCCTTTTTCCCGTTACCATCTTTGAGGCGCAGGATTTTTTCGTCAGGCCTAGGAGTAGCGCACCGCCGCGTACTTTGCAACGCGTACGCAAGGTGCGCTACGACGACGGCATGGCGGAAAAAGACAAGCCTATTTCACATCTGACGGTAAAGACCAATAACCTTCCCCAGCACCTTCACGTCTTTCTCGTAGAACGGTTCCATGTTGTCATTCTCGGGTTGCAAACGAACCACGTCCTTCTCGTGGAAAATGCGTTTGACGGTTGCGGTCTCACCGTTGACGAGCGCCACGACGACCTCGCCTTCATTCGCGGTATCCTGCTGGCGCACTATGACGTAGTCGCCGTCGAGGATGCCGATGTTTATCATGCTGTCGCCGTGGACGTTCAGCATGAAAAGATCATCATTCGCGCCAACGAGGCTTGACGGCATCGGATATGTTGCCTCGATGTTTTCCTCAGCAAATATCGGCACACCAGCCGCCACGTCTCCGACGAGTGGCACCGGCGTCGTGTGGCGCATCTCGCGCTCAGCAGGTATCTCGATGGAGCGTGGCTTCATCCTGTCGCGCTCTATGACGCCGCGCTCCTCCATGCAGGTCAGATACTTCTGCACGGTCGAGCTCGATTTGAGCCCCACAGCCGTGCCGATCTCGCGCACCGTCGGTGGATAGCTGTGATTGCGCATGAAAGCCTTGATGAAATTGTAAATGCTCTCCTGGCGCTGCATCGACGTTTGATTTTTTCTTCCTGTTTTCATGATGGTCCATCCTTTCAGATTTTAAAATGCACGGATGCTTTAAGAAAATGCCGATTGTTTCAGCACGCGTCAATACGCTTGCTTCAGTTAATCACCATTCCCTTAAGAACAATTCTTCGCATTGTACCACCATTCTACAATATTTTTTTCAAAAATGGAACAGAAAATTATATTTTAATCAAATTTTTATTTTTTAATAAAAATCGTGTCCTATCAATGCTTTTATGCCGACTTTTTCACGTCTGTTTTCTCATACGTCCTGTACATTTTAATCTTCTCGGGATTGTCGCTCATGCTCCACACGCCGCACGGGCAGACGCTCGCGCAAATGCCGCAGCCGATGCATTTCTTCGGGTCGGACACATACTCCCACTCTCCATTGCCGAGGCTCTTTCGCGTGATGGCGCGCTCTGGGCATGAGTCCTTGCACATACCGCAGTCACGGCACGTGCCGCACGAGATACAGCGTGCCACATCGCCTTCCGCGTTCGGCACGTCGCAGTGGTGACATTTCTCGAAGAGGCCACAGCTTATGCGCTCACGTGGAATGACGGGGCGACGCTTCACGGGCGTGATTTTCTCGCCGCGCACGAACTCATCCACAGCGTGTGCCGTGCGCGCCGCGTCTCCGATGGCGTCCGTGAGCTGTCCGGGCTTCACGACATCGCCTGCCGCGAATACTTTCTCCATGATTCTCTTCGTCTCATCGGGCACGAGCCATGCGCCCTTATATTTTTTGACGTCCGCGCCTTCGGGCAGGAAATCAATCACTGGCTCTTCGCCGACGGCGACGATGACCTGGTCGCCCGCGATGAATTGCCCGTCATCCGCGTATATGCCGTCCTGCGTGATGCGCTCCGTCTCAAACGGCCAGACGATTTTACCGCCGCGCTCCCTTACGCGGTCCATCTCGTGCTCAAATGCCTTCGGGCGCGAGTGACTCACGATGGTGACGGAGCTTGCACCCTCGCCGAACGCGCCCATCGCGACGTCCATTGCCGAGTTGCCGCCGCCGAGCACGATGACATTCTTGCCCGTCATTGGATGTTTGTCGAGGTTAATGGCCTTCAGATAGTCGAGGCTCATCGTCAAGAGCTCTTTGCCTTCCCATTCGCGCGCGCGCGAATGATGGCCGCCGACGGCGACAATGACAGCGTCATTTTCATTCACGAACTGGTCGAACTGCTCATGACCCACGCGGCAACCCGTGACGAATTTCACGCCCATGCGCTCTATGCGACTGAGCTCGGCCGTGAGGATGTCGCGCGGCATGCGCGCCTCGGGGATGACCTGCCAGAGCTTGCCGCCCATGTGGTCCGCATCGTCATACACCGTCACGTCGTGCCCGCGACGCACGAGCTGCCACGCCGCAGACAGACCCGCGACGCCGCCGCCAATGATGGCGATTTTCTTTCCCGTGTGCTCCGCTGGCGGCTCGACTTCGATATTCACGGACGAGAGGCCGAGCTTGTTGATGCGGATTGGCTCGTCGATGTCGCCGCGCGTGCACGCCTCCATGCACGGATTCGGGCAGAGCATGCCGCAGACGGAGCCAGGGAACGGCGTGTAGTCGAGGACGAGCCTCAGCGCTTCCTCTATTTTCCCCTCGCGCAGCAGGTCATAGCGGCGCTGCGTCGGAATGCCACTCGGGCACGCGAATTCGCACGGCGACGCGTACTTGGCATTTTCCCACGACGGCACGCGCAGGCGATAGAGACCATGATTGACCGTGTTCACGACTTTGAAATCGTCGGAGACGATGTCGCTGAAAATGCCGTCCTTCACCCATTCGTCCTTGCGAAAATCAGCGATTTTCGGCTGCTCTTTCGGCTTTTTTTCCTCGAACGTCAGCGGGCGCAGCTTTTTCCATTCGGCGAAATTGTCCTTTATGAGCATTTCCTTGAGCTCGGGTCGCTGGATGGCATTCAAGAAATCATCGATGCCGCCCAACAGAAAAGCGCGGTCATCGTCGTCGAGGTCGAGATAGCGAATGTCGGACGGGTATGTGTCGATGGGGCCGCGCACGTACACGACGCCGCCGACCATGCCGACGCATGCGCGCTCGCCGAGAACGGAGGAGAACTCCTCGGAGTCAACGCCGCAGACGACAGCGCGGCCGCCGCCCATGAACTCAAACGAGAACGAGCCAACATTTTTGAGTATCCATAGCTCCGGCGCTTCGTAGAGCGGGTCGTGCTTCATGAGCGAGCCCGTGCGTGTGCCCGCACGACCGCCGATATATATCTTGCCGCCCGCCGAGCAGTGGCCCGCCGTATCGCCCGCGTCGCCACGCACCGTGATGATGCCTCCCGCGTTCAGCCAGCCCACGTCAGCTGACGCCGGGCCATCGACGATGATCTCCGTATTGTCAAGGCACATCGAGCCCACGCGCTGGCCGGGGTTCGTCACATGGAACGTGAGCTTTTCACCATTCGGATGCCACAGCGGTCCGCCAATGTCGTGCTGGCCAGACGCCGCAATGTCGAAATCCTTCTCACCGTCAGCGACCGCCGCCTCGATTTTCAAGAGGAGGTCCTGCGTCGACATGCGCTCATGGCCCTTCAGTGTATCTATATGCATCATAGTGATTATCCTTTCATTAGCGTATTCGCGTCAGCAGACGTACTGTATGCCGAGCTTGTCGGCAATCGCCTTGTCCGTCGACACAAGCGCGTCGCTTCTGCCGACAGGGAGCGAACTGTTGCCGATTGGCGCCATGAGCTTTCTCATTTCTTGGTCAAACGTCAGCACGTAGTCAACGATTTTCTGCGCGCCCCTGTCGACATCGAGCCTCTTCACGAGGCGCGGGTCCTGCGTGCATATTCCCGTTGGGCACTTGCCCGTGTTGCACGCATTGCAACGGCCATTCTCGTTGCCGACGCAGCCGAGCAGCTGAATGAGGATTTTGCCGACGAATACGCCGTTCGCGCCGAGGCAGATCATCTTGAACGCGTCAGCCGCGGCGTTGCCCGTCATGCCGATGCCGCCGCCGCCGAAAAGCGGTATTTGACCCTGCAGGCCCTGCTTGACAGCGGCGAGGTAGCAGTCGCGAATCTTCGAGACGACGGGGTGGCCTGTGTGGTCGAGCGAGACTTCATTCGCCGCGCCTGTGCCGCCCTGTATGCCGTCGAGGAAAAATCCGCCGCAGATTTTGTACGGGTCACGCAATAGATTGTTGTAGACGGCGACCGACGTCGATGACGCCGCGCACTTTATCGCGACCGGCACGCGGAAGCCGAACGCCGCGTTCAGCGAGAGGTGCATTTTCTGCACAGACTCCTCTATGGAGTAGAGGCCTTGATGGTTCGGCGGCGACGAGAGCGTCGCTTTCGGCACGCCGCGTATTGCCTGCACGTGCTCGGCGACTTTCTCAGCGGGCAGGAGTCCGCCGTCGCCCGGCTTCGCGCCTTGGCCGATTTTTATGAGCACGCCGCCCGGGTCCGTCACCATGTGCGGCATCGCCTTTATGATGCGGTTCCAGCCGAAATGGCCAGACGCTATCTGTATGATAAAATATTTGAGATATTTCGACTCGAGGAGCTTGACCGGCATGCCGCCCTCGCCGGACGACATCATGACGGGGAGCCCGCATTTCTCGTTGAGGTACGCCGTGGCAAGCGCGATGGCCTCCCAAGCGCGCGTCGAGAGCGCGCCGATGGACATATCCGAGAAAATCAACGGGTAAATCCACTTCACGGGCGGCACGCGCTTCTTCATTTTGAGCTGACCGCCCGAGAGCGTGAACGGCAGCTCCTTCGCCGAGAGCACGCGGCCAAACGGCGCGCGTATGTCGAACGTATGGCGCGCCGCGTCGAGCGACGGGTCCGTCATCTGCGATATGCGACCGACGATGATTTTGTCGAGTGTGCGCTGTGCGTTGAGGTTCGTCCTGCCTCCGCGCTTTATCGGCCCGTTGTCGCGCGAGAGCAGCGTCTTGCGGCTGTCTGGGTTCCTCACGGGGCGTATCGCGTCATTAGGGCAGACACGCTCGCACATGCCGCAGCCGCGGCATGCGTTTTTGAGGTCACTCGACTGCTTCACGACCGTGACGGCGACCTGTGTATGCTCAGGCATCGGCGTGTTTTCCTTTGAGACGGTCATGGACTGACGGCGCACGCCGAACTCTATCGCGTGGAATGTGCAGCCCGCGACGCACGAGCCACAGCGAGTGCAGCGCGACGCGTCATATTCTATTCGCCACGGCAGGTCGTTCACCGCGATATCCTGTACTTTTATTGCTTCCATCTTGTTACCTCCAGGTCATTGCCAATCATCACGACCTCGCGCTCATTCGGGTAAATGTCCTTCGTCGTGTCACGATTCGGCAGTATCTCATTGAGCCCGCAGACCTCAGACGAGATGGCGACCGTCTCATCGTCCCCGCCGAGCACGACAGGGCGGAGCTTCTTCGAGTCGCAGCACGTCATCATGCGCCCGTCAGGCAGGCCCGCGATGATGGTGTTCGGGCCGTTGATTTCGAGATTGGCAAGCGACTGACGGATGGCGAGCAGCACGTCTTTGTCCTCGCGCGTCTCGAGCTCCTCGAACGGGAGCGGCGTTATGACGTGCTTGTAGTAGTTTATCGGCCACTTGAGCTCGTGCAGCACGTAGTGAAGCGTGTAGAGAAAATTCTGCGAGTCCGACTCATAGCCAATGTAGCCGCGATGAAGCGACTTCTGAAATTCTTTGTTCTTCGTGAAGAATGTATTCTCGCCGTTGGCGCAGAGCGTGTAGCCCTGAAGGAAAAACGGATGCGCTGCGTAGCGCACGATGTCGTAGTTCGTGTTCTGGCGGCACTGCGCGATGATATTTCGCGCGACGAGGCAGCCGTTGTCGTCCCAGAGCCTGAAATACGTCGCGATGTCACGCGGGTCGCCGATTTCCTTGAGCGTCAATACGTCGGGCCAGAACGAATAGACATAACCCTCGCCGGAGTCGTCGAGGATTTTCCTCAGCGCGAGGCGCGTGTCCAGAAGCAGCTCCTCGCGCGCTTCCTTCGTGTCGACATGCTCCGGATAGTCGTAGTTGCGGAAGATGTAGTACGGCATCGCCTTTATGTCAAGATTTGGTTTCTTGTCAGGTACAGGTATCCACTCGGCGAGCTGGACAAAGTTGTGGCTGTCCATGTAGTCCTCGACGAGGTGCGCGCCCTGCTGCGTGCACGCGAGCGACAAAAGCGGCTTGTCCTTGTACCCCGAGAATATGCCAAACAAATCCTGCATCACCATCGCGAAGCCCGAGTTATCGTGGCCTTCCTGCTGCGGGAGCATCAGGTGAAGTGCCTTCGATGGATGAATGGGCACTTTCGATTTTACTGCACCAATACGACACATACCTATCTTCCTTTCAGATAAAAAATCGTGCGCAAATTACACACACATGCACACGGTCTACGCATCATTGCGCACAATTATATACACTTTTTGTAAACATGTACAATTATGACAATTCATTTCACTATTGTCAATAGGAGCAGGCCATCGTCGTTTTCTGAAAAAGGAAATCATTTTGTTTCATAGCATGCTCTGAATTTTGTATTCAATGAATGAAAATACGTTTTGCTAATATTTATTCATTATAGAGCCTCAGAAAATTGATTCTCTTAAAGAATAAAATACGCATAAATTAGGGCTTCGCGCAATTTTAAAAATCGTTATCGTTTGGATGAATTTTCATGTACGCATAAATCGCATACGAGGTATGCTCGAAAAAGTATACATGTATACATTAGCATACGCTTAGCGAAATTCAGCGAAATTATAATGTTCAATCATTTTATCATCATTGCAATCAATAGCAGGACGTTTCGTCACGACGACAATGTCGCACCTCGATGATTTTCGTCGCAATCAATTTTTTCGGCGCGCGATTTTTTCTTACGAAAAATTTTTTGATGATGTATAATAGCGACACGCTAAGGAAACGTTAATTATTTTAAATTAATCAGCGTTTCCCAAGATTTTGAGGTGAAATTTTTATGTCAAGCAAAAAACGCATGAATATTTTTATGGTCGTATTTCTCGGCATACTGAGCGCGATGGCGCCATTCTCGACGGACATGTACCTGCCAGCGCTGCCGACGCTCGCGGACGATTTCGGCATCACGCCGTCCATGGCGCAGATGACGCTCACGATGACGATGATTGGCATGGCGATAGGGCAGATGGTCACGGGGCCTTTGTCCGACCGCTACGGCAGGCGGCCGCCGCTCCTCGTCGGCATGATTATTTTCGCGCTGACGTCGCTCGGCTGCGCCGTGATTGACAGCATCAACACATTTCTCGTGCTCAGGTTCCTCATGGGATTCGCGGGCGCGAGCGGCATCGTCATCGCTCGTGCCATAGCGCGCGACGTCGCCGAGGGCTCTGAGCTCACGCGGTTCCTCGCCATACTCATGATGGTGAACGGCGTCGCGCCCATACTCTCGCCTGTCATCGGCGGGCAGGTCATGCTGCTCTCGAGCTGGCGCGGCGTGTTCGACATACTCATCGTCATCGGCGTCATACTGACGATCGCGACGCTCATCTATCGCGAGACGCTGCCGCCATCAGCGCGCATCAAAGAGCTCACGTCGTCATTCGCGAAGTTCCCGAGCCTCCTCCGCGACCGCTATTTCCTTGGCCACTGCCTCACGCAGTGCTTCGTTTTCGGCGCATTCTTTTCCTATATATCTGGCTCATCGTTCCTGTTTCAGAAAATTTACGGCGTCACGCCGCAGATGTTCAGCCTGATATTCGGCTTCATCGGCATCGGCCTCATGCTCGTCGGCATCGTTCCCGCGCGTCTCTCTGGCCGCATCTCTGACACCGTGCTGCTCTGTCACTCCATACGCGTGCCGCTCATCGGCGCAATAGCGCTGCTTGCGGGATTTATGCTCGATGCGCCGATATGGTACACGACGCCCGTCCTCTTCATCACGATCGTGCCGCTTTCCGTCATGGGCACGACGAGTTTCTCGCTCGCGCTCTCGAGGCAAGGCAAAAACGCGGGCAGCGCGAGCGCACTCCTTGGCTTTGCGCAGATGATACTCGGCGGCGCAATGATGCCGCTCGTCGGCATAGCGGGCGACACCACCGCCGTGCCGCTAGGCATCATCATGGTCGTATGCTACGCGCTCGCGAATGTCGCATTCGAAATGTTCATCGCAAATGACAAAAACGTGTAAGAATAACCCTCTCCGCCCCTACGGGGCACCTCCCCCAGAGTGGGAGGCATAGCGAAAGCATTGCTTCAAGATAGAATTAAGAGCGAACGATAGTCCTTAATTTTACATATGAGGCAAACAGCCCGATTTTAGAAAAGTATGAAATTGCTTTAGATAGTGTAAATAATCACAGCTTCTGTAACGCCAGCCTCCCCAATGGGGGAGGTGCCGAGCGAATGCGAGGCGGAGAGGGTTGGCTCTTGCCACTTCAGTGACTTAGTGATTGCTTATGTCGCTTTCAGTGGCGGTGACACAAAATCGATACAAGACAATTTCCATACCAAAAAAACGCTGACACGATTTTCTGATAACTTACATCTGGTATGCTCCCTTCTAGGTAGACACGTGAAATAATAAAACGTGTCACCTGGGAGGGAGCATATTTTGTACAAGACAAAAGCAAC
>OMWN01000027.1 GCA_900314765.1 uncultured Selenomonadales bacterium
GCTCTATTATGCTTGCAGTTATTTGATTGAAAAGAAGGCTATAAAGCTTGTCACAACGGAGCTTTGCTGTTATTGAACTTACACTAATATAAATGAGGTTATATTTTGAAAAATACGGAACAAATGCTGACGCTCGGCATAGAGTCGAGCTGCGATGAGACGGCGGCGGCCGTGCTGCGCGGCGGGCGGGAGCTCCTGTCGAACGTCATATCGACGCAGATACCCGTGCACAGAAAATTCGGCGGCGTCGTGCCCGAAATCGCCTCGCGAAAGCACATCGTGAATGTCATGCCCGTCATAGACGAGGCGCTCAGCGACGCGCATGTGAAGCTCAGCGACATCGACCAGATTGCTGTGACGTATGGGCCGGGGCTCGTCGGCGCGCTGCTCGTCGGCGTGTCGGTGGCAAAAGCGCTCGCGTTCGCGCAGAACGTGCCGCTCATCGGCATCAATCACCTCGAGGGTCACATATTCGCGAATTTCCTCTCGTCGCCGGAGCTCAAGCCGCCGTTCATGGCGCTTGTCGTGTCGGGCGGCCACACGGCGCTCGTCCACGTGAAGGACTACAACCATTTCCGTATGATGGGGCAGACGCGCGACGACGCGGCGGGCGAGGCTTTCGACAAGGTCGCGCGCGTCATGGGACTGCCGTACCCGGGCGGGCCGCAGATAGACGCGCTCGCGAAAGAGGGCAATCCCGACGCCATAGATTTTCCGCGCGCGCTGGCGGAGAAAAATAATTATGAGTTCAGCTTCAGCGGGCTCAAATCCGCCGTTCTCAATTATCTCAACGCGCAGAAGATGAAGCATATCGAGATCAATCGCGCCGATGTGGCGGCATCGTTTCAGAAGGCGGTCATCGAGGTGCTCGTGGCCAAGGCGCTCGACGCGATGCGCGAGACGGGGCTCGATACGCTCGTGCTCGCGGGCGGCGTCGCGGCAAACAGCGCGCTCGAGGTGAGACTGCGCGAGGCGGCAGCGGAGAACGGCATCGCGTTCTACTACCCGAGCAAAATCCTCTGCACGGACAACGCGGCCATGATAGCGTGCCGCGGCTACTACATGTCGCGCGTCGGCGAATTCGCCGATCTCTATCTCAATGCGGTGCCGGGCCTATCGCTCACGGACAAAGGCGAGTGACGCGCATGAGGAATACGACAGATGATTTGATAAAAACGTCGAAGAATACGACGATGACGATGATGCAGGTGCAGTACGTCAAGCGGTTTGTGCTCGTGCTGCCGTTCATCGCCGACATGACGCAGGCGCAGATTTCGATATATGCGGCGGTGGCAGGCGGCAGGCGTTTCGTCGTGCTTGCGCACGCGATGCCGCACACGGCGCTGATGGGCGAGCCGCTGACCGAAGCGGGCGACGTGGTGCCGCGCATCGAGGAGCCGCTCATTGAGCGGACGTTTGAGACGGGGCGCAGCATGCGCGGGCGGCGCGAATGGGAGATTGGCGCGCCCGACTATGAGATGATCACGCTGCCGATACATGACGCGCTCAAGGGCGGCGTCATCGCGGTCATGAGCCTCGAGCGACAGATGACGGACGAGCGCGACAGGCGCGACGAGCTGCTGAAGACGACGAAGCTCATACTGGAGAATGTTCACGTCGATGTCAATGAGGCGATGATGAGCCCCATAAAGGCGAACGACGCCATCATCATAGCGGACGGCTACGACCGCATCATTTACGCGAATGAGGCGGCCATCCATATATTTCGCGTGCTCGGCGTCGTGAGGCTCATCGGCATGCCGCTGTTTGACCTCGCGCTGAGCTGCCACGTGACGCGTGAGACCGTCTCGCGCGATCGACCATTTGTGAAGGAAGTCGAGGCGGGCGGCAGGACGATACTCTATCGCAGCGTGAAAATCGAGGCGGGCGGCACGATGCTCCGCCACATCATCGTGGCGACGGACGTCACGGAGATACGCAAAAAGGAGCACGAGATACGCGTCAAGTCGGCCGTCATCAAGGAGATACATCACCGTGTCAAAAATAATCTTCAGACGATAGCGAGTCTCCTGAGACTGCAGGCGCGCCGCTCAAAGGAGCAGTCCGTCAAGGATGCGCTGCAGGAGGCCGTGAACCGCATCCTCAGCATTTCTGTCGTTCACGAATTTTTGTCGCAGGAGAGCTCGTCGAACATCGATGTGAAAAAAATCACGGGCAATATTCTCGACATGCTGCGCCCGATGATGCTCGCGACGGACTTCAACCTCAAGCGCGAATTCACAGGCGACGACATCGTGCTGCCGTCCGACATGGGGACGAACATGGCGCTCGTCATAAACGAGCTCATCATCAATGCCATAGAGCACGCATTCGAGGGACGCAGCGAGGGGCTTATCGGCCTCGACGTGAAGTCGAGCGGCGAAGGCTACGCGATTGACCTCTACGACGACGGCGGGGGGCTCCCAGACGATTTTGACATCGCGCGGACGAAGTCACTTGGGCTCTCGATCGTGAAAATGCTCATAGAGGACGACCTCGGCGGCACATTCGCGCTCGAGAGCGGCGACGGCGGAGGCACCCACGCGAAAATGACGATACCGAGGGACAGGATTATAAGTTGATGGAATAGATTTGCAGTGATGATGAATTTAGCAATGAATCGCCGAACCGATACGTACGTGCATGCGCAACCCTCTCCGCCCCCTGTGGGGGCACCTCCCCCAAAGTGGGAGGCATAGTACGAGAGCTTTTGCGCTAAAATCAGACTAAAGAGTAAAAGACGCCACACTTTCATGAGTTGATAATTTAGCTAGTGTAAAAGCCTCACGTTTTCATTTGCACATCGATTCAGCTAGTGTAAATAATCTCAGCGTCTGTAACGCTAGCCTCCCCAATGGGGGGCAAACATGCCAGTGGCATGTTTGCGCGAGCGAATGCGAGGCGGAGAGGGTTAGGTTGATAGACTGCATTTCTATGAAGCGCACTGCTCGCAAAAAATTTTATTGAAAGGAAACTTTTTATGAGGCCGCTGAAAATTGTAATCGCAGACAACGAATCCATTATACGAATGGACTTAAGGGAAATACTCGAGGGCGCGGGGCACGAGGTCGTCGGCGCGGCCATTGACGGCAAGCGCGCCGTCGAGCTCACGCGGAAATATCGGCCAGACCTCGTCATCATGGACATAAAGATGCCCGTGATGGACGGCATCACGGCGGCGAAGGCCATTGCGGACGAGGAGCTCGCGCCCGTGCTTTTGCTTACGGCATTCAGCCAGCAGGACATCGTCGACGCGGCGAAGGACTCGGGCGTGCTCGCGTACCTCGTGAAGCCCATCAGCGAGGCGAGCCTCTTTCCCGCGATGGAGATAGCGCTCTCGCGGTGGGACGAGATAAAAAAGCTCGAAGGCGAGCTCATGGAGGCGCGCGACTCGCTCGCGGCGCGAAAGACGCTCGACCGCGCGAAAGGCGTGCTCATGACGGCGTACGGCATCACGGAGAGTGAGGCGTATCGCCGCATGCAGCGCTACAGCATGGTGAAACGTCGCTCGATAAAGGAAATCGCCGAGGCCATCGTGAGGAGCGGGCTGAAAAAGCGTGAGGGTTGAGTCTGACACTTATGTGAGCGAGGAAAGGAGCGCATCATGGACGGCGAGATTGAAAGGCTGACCGAGATTTTGAAGGACAGCAAAGATCACGGGATTGTTTTCTTCGGCGGCGCGGGCGTGTCAACGGAGTCGGGCATACCGGACTTTCGCAGCGCGCACGGCATTTATAATGAAAAAATCGGCAAAAATCTTTCGCCGGAGGAGCTCGTCTCGCACACGTATTTCAAGAAATTTCCAAAAGAATTTTTCGATTTCTACAGAGACAAGCTCGTCTATCAAGGCGCGAAGCCGAATGGGTGTCACAAGGCGCTTTTCGAGCTCGAGCGCATGGGAAAGCTCTCGGCCATCGTCACGCAGAACATCGACGGACTTCATCAGGCGGCGGGCTCGACGAATGTGTACGAGCTGCACGGCTCGACGCTCAGGAACTACTGCGAGGCGTGCGGCGAGCAATACAGTGTCGACTTCGTCATGGACGCCGCGCCCGATGTGCCGCGCTGCACGAAATGCGGCGGCATCGTGCGCCCTGACGTCGTGCTCTACGAGGAGGCGCTCGACGAAGACGTCATACAGGACAGCGTCGATGCCATAGAGACGGCGGACACGCTCATCATCGGCGGCACGTCGCTCGTCGTCTACCCTGCGGCGGGCTTCATACGATATTTCGGCGGGCGGCACATCGTCGTCATAAACATGAGCGAGACGCAGGCAGACAACGCCGCCGAGCTCGTGATAAGACAGCCCATCGGCAAAGTGATGAGCGAGGCCGTTGCGCTCATGAAAAAGTGAAAATGGAATTTGCGCATAAAAAATGCACGCTGCTCCGGCGTGCATTTTTTAGTGTGTGAATTGTCAACATTATCAAGCATTATGCGAACCGCTCAGGCGCGCAAATTTTTTGCGCTAAATGGCTCACTTTGATACATGAGCTTCGTATGACAGCGGTCTTTCGACCGCTTCTATGTCTTTGCAGACGCTTTTTCATCTGCGTTAGCCGTTCGCCACCCTACGGGTACGTCCATGCCTGCGGCATGTCCTACGCGCAAAAAAATTTGCGTCGCCTTCGCTTACAATCTGCAAGCATATTTTGTTAGCCCCTTGAGGTTATAACAAAGCGTGCGCACAGGCAAGTTCAGTCCGCCCCTTGAGGGGCGGGGGAAGACATGCCAGTGGCATGTCTTCCCGTAGGCGGTGGTGGGGTGACTTCACCTCACTCCACAATATCAATCTGGCACATCTTCATGACCTCGAGCGCATTTTTGTGGCTCTCGGGCGTGACGCCGGCGCAGCAGTTCGCGTCGACCGCGATTTTTTTCTCGGGATAGAACGCTTTGAGGAGCAGCGCATTCGAGATGACGCATATATCCGTGCAGAGTCCGACGAGCGTGATATCGTCCGCGTCTTTCACCGCAGCGGGGAGCTCCGTCGAGCCGAACGTCGGCTTCTCGATGACCGCCGCGCGGCCTGCGTACTCTTTGAGCGCGTCGCAGATTTCCCAGCCCTTCGTCGGTTTTATGCAGTGCTTTACGGGGAGCTTTTTGCCCTCGGCTGTCTCGAGGTAGTTCTCGGGGTGCGTGTCCATAGTGAATACGACGATGTCGTGCTCGGCCATCGCGGCCGCGATGCGTGCCTTGACATTCGGCACGATTTTGACGGCCTCCTTCGTGCCGAGCGAGCCATCTATGAAATCGTTTTGCATGTCGATGACGACAAGAGCTTTTTTCATTGAAAATCAATCCCTTTGTAAAGTATATGATGTTACAAATTTTCACGTTGCTGAAAATATTTTAACATCATCGTCAAGCGACAACGCATGAAAATTCTTGACTAATCCATTATTATCAATTAAAATTGTTCCTATATAGCAAAGGGGCTGTCAGATAGCATACCTTTGCTTTGTTTGTGTTAGGAGGCAATCTATTATGTGTGGCATTGTTGGATATGTTGGCGACGGGCAGGCCGCGCCGTTCCTTTTGGAGGGACTCACGCGTCTCGAGTATCGTGGCTACGACTCGGCGGGCATCGCCGTGTATGACGGTGAGAAAATCCGCATCGAGAAAAGCGTCGGGCGTCTCTCCGAGCTGAAAAAGAAAATAGAGGGCAATGTGCCGGTCGGCAGCACGGGCATCGGTCATACGCGCTGGGCGACGCATGGCCGTCCGTCGGATATGAACGCGCATCCTCACGCCGACTGCCACGGCGATTTCGCCGTCGTGCACAACGGCATCATCGAGAACTACATGACGCTCAAGGAAGACCTCATCGCGAAAGGTCATATATTCGTCTCGGAGACGGACACGGAGGTGCTCGCTCATCTCCTCGAGGAAGTTTATGACGGCGATTTCGAGTCGTCGGTGCGCAAAGTCCTATCCATGGTCGAGGGCTCGTATTCTCTCGTGTTCATGTCGCGCCGCGACCCAGGCATGCTCATTTGCTCGAAGCAGGACAATCCGCTCGTCATCGGCCTCGGCGACGGCGAGAATTTCATCGCGTCTGACATTCCGGCCATCATCAACCGCACGCGTCGCACGTATATCCTGAGCGATGGCGAGATTGCCGTCGTGAAGAAGGACGCTATATGGGTCACGAATCACGCGGGCGAGCCCATCACGAAGAAGGTGTTCGAGGTCAACTGGAACGCTGAGGCCGCTGAAAAGGGCGGCTACGAGCACTTCATGCTCAAGGAAATCCACGAGCAGCCGAAGGCTGTCCGCGCAACGCTGTCCTCGCGTCTTGCGAAGGATGACAGCGCCGTCGTGCTCGATGAGCTCAAGTGGAATCGCGGTTTCCTTGACTCCGTCAATCGCATATTCATCGTCGCCTGCGGCACGGCGTATCATGCGGGCCTCGTCGGCAAATACTACATAGAGCGCATGGCACGCATCCCTGTCGAGTGCGACATCGCCTCGGAGTTCCGCTATCGTGCGCCGATTGTCGATGACCATACGCTGACCATCGTCATCAGCCAGTCCGGCGAGACCATCGACACGCTCGCCGCGCTCAAGGAAGCAAAGCGTCTCGGCTCGCGCACGCTCGCGGTGACGAATGTCGTCGGCTCGTCCATAGCGCGCGACGCCGATCAGGTCATATACACATGGGCAGGCCCGGAGATTGCCGTCGCCTCGACGAAGGCATACACGACGCAGCTCATCGTCATGCTGCTTATTGCGCTCTACATGGCGGGCATCAAGGAAACAATGCCGCAGAAGCGCATTGCGGAACTCATTCGCGGCGCGCGTGAGATACCGACGCAGATAGGTAAGACGCTCGAGGATGTAGACCCTATAAAGACATTCGCGAAGCAGTATGGCTTCAACGAGGATGTGTTCTTCATCGGCCGTTCGCTTGACTATGACGTTGCGCTCGAGGGTGCGCTGAAGCTCAAGGAAATCAGCTATATCCACGCCGAGGCATACGCTGCGGGCGAGCTCAAGCACGGCACACTCGCGCTCATCGTCGAGGGTGTGCCGGTCATAGCGCTCGCGACGCAGAAGAGCGTCTATGAGAAGACGCTCAGCAACATAAAGGAAGTCAAGGCTCGTGATGCCGTCGTCATCGGCATAGCGGCAGAGGGCGATACCGAGCTCAAAAAATACGCTGACCACGTCATATACGTGCCGGAGGCGGACGAGATGCTCATCCCGCTGCTCACGGTCGTTCCGCTCCAGCTGCTCGCTTACTATGCGGCGCTGACACGCGGCTGCGACGTGGACAAGCCGCGCAACCTCGCGAAGTCTGTCACGGTCGAATAAAACAAATAGAACAAATTTGTACCCGACGGGTACAAATTTGTTCTATTTTTGATATGATATAAATTATATTTTTATTAAAAGGCGGGATTAGGATGGCACAGACAGCTTGGGCGGTATTTCCGCCGGTGCTCACGATCGTATTGGCACTGGCGACGAAGGAAGTCTACATGTCGCTTCTGATTGGTATTTTCTCAGGGGCGATGCTCTTCACGAATTTCAGCGTTATCAATTCAATACTTACGATGTTCGCCGTCATGGAGGAAAAGGTCGGCAGCAACGTGAATATCCTCGTTTTCCTCGTCATACTCGGCATACTCGTCGCGGCAATCACGAAATCCGGCGCGACGGCTGCATACGGCGAGTGGGCGGGCAGCCAAATCCACGGCAAAAAAAGTGCGCTTCTTCTCACGGCGCTTCTTGGCGTCGTCATCTTCATCGACGACTATTTCAACTGCCTCACCGTCGGCACGGTCATGCGCCCGATAACGGACAGGTTCAAGGTCTCGCGTGCTAAGGTGGCGTACATCATCGATGCGACGGCTGCGCCGGTCTGCATACTCGCGCCTGTCTCGAGCTGGGCCGCGGCTGTCGGCTCCTCGCTCCCTGAAGGCAGCAGCATCGACGGCTTCGGGCTGTTCCTGCAGACGATACCCATCAATCTCTACGCCATACTCACGATGATATTCATGATTTTCATCGCATGGACGGGCCGTGACTTCGCGACGATGGGCAAAGTCGTGCGCGAGAACAACGAGCATTTCATCATTGCCGACGAATACAAGAGCGACGACGCCGACAAATCAAAGCTCGGCAATGGCAAAATTTACGATCTGTTGCTCCCAATCATCGTGCTTATCGTCGCATGCGTCTACGGCATGCTCTACACGGGCGGCATCAATGAAGGCAAGACGATAGCCGATGCATTCGCGAACTGCGACTCCGCAAAGTCTCTCGCGCTCGGCTCATTCATCGCGTTCGTGTTCACGGGTCTCCTGTATCTGCCGCGCCGCGTCATCTCGTTTGGCGAGTTCTGCGAATGCTTCGTCGCAGGATTTAAAGCAATGGTCCCTGCAATATTTGTTCTCTGTCTCGCGTGGACGATGTCGGGCATCGTCAGCGCCAAGTACCTCAATCTCGGCGGCTACGTCGGCCAGATAGTCGGCCAGAACGCGTCGCTCGCGCTGTTCCTGCCCGCGATATTCTTCATCGTTGCTGCGTTTCTCGCATTCGCGACGGGCACGTCATGGGGCACGTTCGGCATACTCATCCCTATAGCGGTCGCCGTCGTCGGCATCGACAACTATCAGGGTCTCGTCCTCGCCGTCGCGGCTATCCTCTCGGGCGCCGTCTCGGGCGACCACGCTTCGCCAATATCCGACACGACGATCCTCGCGTCTGCGGGCGCTCAGTGCCATCACATCGACCACGTCTCGACGCAGCTCCCATACGTCATACTCGTCGTGTGCTGCTCGTTCGTCGGCTACATCGTGGACGGCTTCACGCAGAATGGCTTTGCGGGCCTCGCCACGGGTGTCGTCCTGCTTGCAATCGCTTGCGCATTTATAAAAGCAAAATTCCCTGCCGTCGAAGTCGACCATCCAAATGAATAAACACATGGGAAATATGAAACTCCACTTCATCAAGGCAAGTACGCAGGGAAATACGACCGCTTTTTTCGATGATGACGTGTCGTCCAAAGACTATGCGCTGATTGCTCGGTACGCGATGGACAGCGACTACCTCGCGGCAGAGCAAGTCGGATTCATCGTCGCGCCTCATGAAAAGAATACGCTCATGCGCCTGGAGATGGCGGGCGGCGAATTTTGCGGCAATGCCACGCTTGCGCTCGCCGCGCTTGCGGTGAGACGTGGTGACGCGCGGACAGGCGATGACATCGTGCTCGAATGCTCAGGCGCGCCAGAGCCTATGCGTGCAATCGTGCTCGAGCAAAAGGGCGCGAGCTACCACGTGCGCTCATCGATGCCGAAAGGCGCAACGATAGAGCAGGCCAATTTCATCGTCAGAGGCAAGACCTACACGGGCGGCCTCATCGACATGAATGGCATCGTTCATCTTTGCATCGAGTCGGACGAAGGCATCTCCGCCGCTGAGTACGACAGACTCATGGACGCGCTCATAGAGCGTACGGAGTCCGACGCCTACGGCATCGTCTGCTATCGTCGTGAGGGCAAAGGGCTCTACGCCATCCGCCCATATATTTGCGTCCCCGCCGAGGAGAGCAGAGTCTACGAAAAAGCCTGCGGCTCAGGCAGCCTCGCGCTCTCCATGTGGCTCCATCGCGAGGGCGCAGGCGACGCATTCGACATCGCCCAGCCGTGCGGCACCATCCACGTCGATATCGGCGATACAGACTACATCACCGCCTGCGTCCACTTCCCCTGCGAAGGCACGATGGAGATAGAGTAATAGAATAGAGACAAAATAAAAAGTGTCAGCTCGGGTTCGGGCTGGCACATTTTTATGCTGAGGTGAAAAGTTTTCTATGAGACTGTTCTTCCATGATCATCACACCAAAAAAGAGGTTCTCGCGAGCTGCGAGAACCTCTTTTTTATGTGCGTCTTTTATTGTGCGATTGTTTTCAGCTTCAGTGATTATGCACGATCGACTTTGCCGGAGCGGAGGCAGCGTGTGCATACGTAGATGTGCTTTACCTCGCCGTCAACAACAGCGCGGACACGCTGAATGTTTGGCTTCCACTGGCGACGGGTTTTGCGATGGGAGTGGCTGACGTTGTTGCCGCTCATGATGCCTTTGTGGCAGACCTGACAGAAATTTGCCATGAAAAACACCTCCTTAGATTTAGCTCTTGTTTAATATTTATTCATATTAGTCGTAAACAATACAAGATATTGTAGCACAGTTACGAGTGATTTTGCAAGATGAAAATGATTTAATTTTGGAATTTGGAAGATTGGTTACAGATTTTAGTTGCTGTGCTTCTTTTGGCCGATGTAGTAGTCGACGAATTGCTTTGCGGTTCTGCCGTTGCGGCCGGAGTGCTCCATCTCCCAGCGCTGGCCCACGATGCGGAGCTCCTCAGCGTCGAGTATGATGCCATGTTGCCTGAGACCGTGGTCGATGATGGCTAGGTATTCGTTTTGGTTCGGCGCGTAGTAGTTGATGATGAGGCCAAACCTGTCGGAGAGGGATATGGTCTCGTTGGCGTTGTCAGCCTGATAGAGTTCGTCGCCGTTTGTGCGGTCGGCCCACGTCTCTTTGATGAGGTGACGGCGGTTCGACGTGGCGTATATGAGCACGTTGTCGGGGCGCGACTCGACGCCGCCTTCGATTGAGGACTTGAGGTATTTGTACTCGGGCTCGTTGTCCTCGAATGAGAGGTCGTCAAGGAATATGATGAATTTTTTCGCGGCGAAGCGGCGGAGCGTCGTCATGATGTCGGGCAGCATGGAGAGCTGCGGCTTCGTGATCTGCAGCAGGCGCAGTCCCTGCGTAAAGTATTCGTTCGCGAGCGCTTTGACAGATGAGGATTTGCCAGTGCCGCGCGCGCCGACGAGCAGCACGTTGTTGGCGGGGAGTCCCGAGAGAAATGCAAGCGTGTTGGCCGTGAGGCGGCTCTTTTGGTCGGTGTAGCCGATGAGGTCGGCAAGTTTTATGGGCTCAAAATTTTCGATGCCGACGAGGCCCTTGCCGCTTTCCCAGCGGAACGCGCGATAGACGGCGATGTCGCCGCTGCCGAAACGACGGTAGTAGTCGAGCAGCGCGTCAGCGAATATTTTTGGCGTCCACGGGCGGCTGAATATCGACATGAGCGCCGCGGCGCCCTCGCGCTTCTGTTTGAGCGGCGTCTTTGTCGGCTCGTAGTTGTCGAGGATGTCGGTTGAAAGATATTCGCTTGGCAGGTGCCTGAAAAATGGCTCTAGCAGCTCGATGTCGTGCATGAACGCGACGTTCAGGGATTTTCCCATCTTGCCGTCTTCGAGCTCGATCATCTGCGCCGTGATGTTGTCGTCGATGATGAGACGATAGATGATGTAGGCGCGCACGAGATTGCCCGTGAGCCCGAGGTGCTCGGCGCTTTCAATGAGGCGCGATGCTAGGCGATATTGTACAGCCATGTCGCCAGGCCGTTCGATGGCCAATGACAGGTCATCAACGGCGGGGTCTTTGAGGATAGAACGATACACGAGGAGCTTTTCAAGTCGGTTTGACATGCGATGCACCCTTTCTCAAATGATAATACATATTGTCATTATAAGGCAGGAAACTAGCCTTTTGTACAAAAAATTCGCATATTAACGATGTCATCATAAACAAAAAATTTTTATCACAATAATGCCAAAGTCACCCCACCACTGCGCAAGCGCGGTCCCTCGCCCATCAAGGGGCGGACAAAATTGCAAGCTAAAATTTTATACGAAAAAACCGCTTACCCATTACCAGGCAAGCGGCTGAGAATTCAAAGTGGTCGGGATGACAGGGTTCGAACCTGCGGCCTCATCGTCCCGAACGATGCGCGCTACCAAGCTGCGCCACATCCCGACAACGATAGATATTATAATACAACAAAATTTAAAACGCAATAGGAAAGCAAAATAAAATTATCGAACGCACAAAACTCAATAACTCAATCGCTCAATCAAGCATGGGCGAGTGCTTTCTGTGCGCGAGGAAGCGTATTACTTTCGCGCCCGTGCTGTTGATGCGCTTGAGCGGCGCGATTTTCGTTTTCGTGCGCGGCTTCATGTCGACGAGTCCCGTGAAGTCGCCGCGCTTCAAGTACGTCGTCCTGAGTTTTTCAGGCTTGAAAATCGCGCGTATGCCTTTCACGAGTTTCTCAGGCTCTGCCGTGTGGTTGCAGATGAAAAGATCGGCCGCGACGTATGCGATGTGCGGGTAGATGTGGATGGCGAAGTGGCCTTCCTTCAAAAGAAGCAGTATCGCAACGTGGTCAGGCTCGAGCCTCTCGACGTCCGACGCGAGAATGTGAAACCCCGTCTCCTTCAAAAGATTTGGGAGCTCTGTTTTTATGCCGCCTTGGCCAAGGAGCTGTTCGACTTTGCAGTTGTAGAGATCCATTGTCTGATGTCTGGCAATGATTTTTTCTTCCATGGCAGTCTCCTTTTATGATAGAAATAATATGAATGCGATTGAATCATCTGTGAAAAATTTTGTGAGCGTTAAATTAAATCGCCGTCGGAAATTTTCACCGTCAAAAATTTAATTTCACTCAAGAATGAAAATGAAATTTGTATCTATTCATTATAATAAAAATTACATCATCGGTCAATTAATGAAAAGTTTTTGTGGTTGTGAATGTTACGTGCGAGGTTAATTTTTTCCTTTCGCACGATTTCGATTGGGACGATGGATTTGCTCGTCCTCTTTTTGCGCAGTTCTCCAGCGCGCGTGAAAGCCGAGCGCGAGCCACGCGATGAGCGCGATGGAGAATGTGACGACGCTCGTCATCTGCGCCGATTTGAATATGCCGAGCACGAGATTGGTGTAGTCGCCGCGGAGATACTCGAGGCAAAATCTCGCCGCCGAGTAGAGCATGACGTAGAGCGCGAATGTCTGTCCCTTCACGTGGGGACCGACGGCGCGATAGATGAGGAGCAGCGCGAATATGACGAAGTCGAGCTGTCCTTCCCACACTTCCGCAGGCCACAGCGGCTGAGCACCGTACGTCTGATACGCGAGCGTCGTCGATGGGTAGAGTATGCCAAAAGAGCCGCCCGTCGGCGCGCCGAAAGCGTCGCCATTCAAAAGATTAGCGCAGCGTCCGAGTCCCTGCCCGAGCACGATGGCGGGGCAGACGATGTCGGCGAATGCCCACGTGTCGATGCCATGCCGCTTCGTGTAGATGAAGCCGACGATGACGCCGAGGAGCACGCCGCCCTGTATCGCCATGCCGCCCTGCCAGACGTTGAGGAGCTCCGTGAGGTGGTCGTGGTAGTACGCCCAGTCAAAGAAAAAAACGTCCCAGAGGCGCGCGCCGAGTATGCCCGCGAGTCCGCAGTATATGCCCATATCGACGACGTGCTCATGCCAGCGCCCGTCGGCTTTGGCGAGGTAGTAGGCGACGCCTGTCGCGAGTATGATGGAGAGACTCAGCACGAGCCCATACGCCCTTATGGGGAAATCCCCGATGAAAAAAAGATATTGATGCAATGTGTGACTCCTTCCCGATGAGAGTTCATCGCTGTTTGTTTGCGCCGAAAAATTCCCTATCATTATACAACATTTAGTCACGTCGCATTAAATTTGTTTTCATTGAATCGATAAATTTAGCCTCTTTTCATTGACTTTGCCTAGAATTTTCTGTATCATTAAGAAATGAAAGTAATTTTTTTCGTTTACAATTTTCGCTTCATTTCATAAAAATATATTCTAGGGAGGCTTTTCTAATGGCAGTAAAAGTTGCAATCAACGGTTTTGGCCGCATTGGTCGTCTTGCGTTCCGCAAAATGTTCGACGCGGAGGGTTTCGAGGTCGTCGCGATCAATGATCTCGCGCAGCCGAAAATGCTCGCACATCTTTTGAAGTATGACTCGACGCAGGGCGCGTACAGGGGACATGAGGTCACGTTCGATGACAACGACCTTTTTGTCGACGGAAAGAAAATCAAAAAGTACGCAGAGCCGGACGCGGCAAATATTCCTTGGGGAGAGAATGACATAGACGTCGTGCTCGAGTGCACGGGCTTCTACACGTCGAAGGAGAAATCGCAGAAGCACATCGATGCCGGCGCGAAGAAAGTTGTCATCTCGGCGCCTGCCGGCAATGACCTCCCGACGATTGTCTACAATGTCAACCATGAGACGCTCAAGGCGAGCGACAAAATCATATCCGCCGCATCGTGCACGACGAACTGCCTTGCACCGATGGCAAAGGCGCTTAATGATCTCGCTCCAATCGAGAGCGGCATCATGACGACGATTCACGCGTACACGGGCGATCAGATGACGCTCGACGGCCCACAGCGCAAGGGTGACCTCCGTCGCTCGCGCGCGGCCGCTATCAACATCGTGCCGAACTCGACGGGCGCGGCGAAGGCCATCGGCCTCGTCATCCCAGAGCTCAAAGGCAAGCTCATCGGTGCTGCACAGCGCGTGCCGACGCCGACAGGCTCGACGACGATACTCATTGCCGTCGTCAAGGGCAAGGTCACGGTCGACGAAGTCAACGCCGCGATGAAGAAGGCCGCGAATGAGTCGTTTGGCTACAACGAGGATCAGATCGTCTCGAGCGACATCATCGGCATGGAGTATGGCTCACTGTTCGATGCGACGCAGACGATGGTCAACCCAATCAACGATGACCTCACGCAAGTGCAGGTCGTTTCGTGGTACGACAACGAGAACAGCTACACATGCCAGATGTGCCGCACGATAAAGTACATCGCGAGCCTCAAATAAGAACATCATATAGGAAGCTCTGTAGTTTCAGTATTGGCAGAGGTCCGGCCATGAGTGGGCCGGGCCTCTTTATTTTGTGGAAAAATAATTTCTGGGATAGGAGTGCCTGCCTCCCCTGTTAAGGGGAGGTGCCGAGCGTAGCGAGGCGGAGGGGTTCGGTTTTCATTCGCTGTCTTGACATATTTTATTTTTGAGTCAGATGCAATAAAAAAGGTTCAATGAGTGTAAATTTTATAGATTTTTCAATTAAAAGCGAACCCTCCCACCGTCTACGACGGTCCCCCCTCCCTTTACAGGGAGGGCAAGCAGAGCCTCTATTTTACAGACTCACTAAACAATCAAAGTTGAATCATCAGAATGGGGGAGAACGACATGGCAAAAAAGACGATTGAAGATATTGACGTCAAGGGCAAAAAGGTGTTTGTCCGCGCGGATTTCAATGTGCCACTCGATGAGCATCAGAACATCACGAACGACAAGCGCATCCGCGCGACACTGCCAACGATAAATTATCTTTTGGAGCATGGCGCGGCTGTCATACTTGCAAGCCATCTCGGCAGGCCAAAAGGGAAGGTGAAGCCGGAGCTATCAACGAAGCCTGTTGCTGCGCGTCTGTCGGAGCTTTTGGGGCGTCCTGTTGCTTTTGCGACGGACTGCGTCGGCGAGCCCGCGAAGAAGGCTGCCGAGGCGATGAAGCCCGGCGATGTGCTGCTCCTCGAAAATCTGCGTTTCCATCCCGAGGAGGAAAAGAACGACCCAACATTTGCGAAGCAACTCGCTGATCTCGCCGATGTCGTCGTCGATGACGCGTTTGGCTGCGCACATCGCGGCCATGCGTCGAATGAGGGCATCACGAAGTTCAAGGAGACAGTCGCGGGCTTCCTCATCGGCAAGGAGCTCAATTTCATCGGCAAAGCGCTTGAGGCACCGGAGCGTCCATTCGTTGCGATACTCGGCGGAGCGAAAGTCTCGGACAAAATCGGCGTCATATCGAATATGATAGACAAGGTCGATACCATCATCATCGGCGGCGGCATGGCGAACACGTTCCTTGCGGCTGAGGGCAAGAAAATCGGCAAATCGCTGACGGAGCCGGACAAGTACGATCTCGCAAGGGAGCTTCTCGATAAGGCGAAAGCCAAGGGCGTCAAAATGGTACTGCCCGTCGATGTCGTCGTGGCGGACGATTTCAAGGCCGATGCAAATCACAAGGTCGTATCGGCTGACAATATAGAGGACGGCTGGCAGGCGCTCGACGCGGGCCCCGAGACGGAGAAGCTCTACGCGGAGGCGCTCAAGGGTGCAAAGACCATCGTCTGGAACGGGCCGATGGGCGTGTTCGAGTTTGACGCGTTCGCACATGCGACGGAGGCCGTAGCGAAGGCCGTGGCAGACGCGACAGAGGCAGGAGCCGTGAGCATCGTGGGCGGCGGCGACTCCATCAGCGCGCTCAAAAAAACGGGTCTCTCCGACAAGATCAGCCACATATCGACGGGCGGCGGCGCAACGCTTGAGTATCTCGAGGGCAAAGTGCTGCCAGGACTTGCGGCCATCGCTGATAAATGAGGGGTGATTAAAATGAGAAGACCGATTATCGCCGGCAACTGGAAGATGAACAAGACGAACAGCGAGGCAATGAGCCTCGTGAAAGAATTCGTGCCGCTCGTGAGCGGTGTCGATGATGTTGACATCGTGATTTGTCCGCCCGCCACGGCCATTGCGGCTGTCGCGGACGCCGTGAAGGGCACGAATGTCGCCGTGGGAGCGCAGAACGTGCATTGGGAAGAAAGCGGCGCATATACGGGCGAGATTGCGCCAGCGATGCTCACGGAGCTCGGCGTCACGTACTCCATCATCGGCCATTCAGAGCGTCGTCAGTATTTCGGCGAGACGGACGAGGGCGTGGGCAGGCGCGCGCATGCGGCGCTCGCGCATGGCATCACGCCGATTATCTGCGTCGGCGAGTCGCTCGAGATTCGCGAGAAGGGCACATATCTTGATTTCGTCGCAGCGCAGGTGAAGGCTGCACTCAAAGGCTTTAAGCCCGACGAGGTCAAAAAGCTCGTCATAGCGTATGAGCCGATATGGGCCATCGGCACGGGCAAGACGGCGACGTTTGAGCAGGCCGAGGAGGTCTGCGCGCACATCCGCGAGACGGTGAAGGCTGAGGCGGGCGCCGAGGCCGCTGACGCGATGCGCATACAGTACGGCGGCAGCGTGAAGCCCGCGACGATAAAGGGGCTCATGGAGAAGCCGAATGTCGATGGCGCGCTCGTCGGCGGCGCGGCGCTCAAAGCGAAGGATTTCTCTGAAATCGTGAAATTTAAGGAGCAGTGAAATGGCAAAGCTTGAAAATGCGCCAATCATGCTGATCATCATGGACGGCTGGGGCATAGGCGACCCGCACTCGAAGACGAATGCTGTGGCCGTGGCGAAGACGCCTGTCATAGATGCGCTTTTCGCGGAAAACCCAAGGACAGAGCTTTTGGCCTCGGGCGAGGCGGTAGGGCTCCCCGATGGGCAGATGGGCAATTCGGAGGTCGGCCATACGAACATCGGCGCGGGCCGCGTCGTCTATCAGGACCTCACGCGCATCACGCGCGCGATACGCGACGGCTCCTTCTATAAAAATGAGGCGTTCAACAAGGCCATCGACGTGGCGAAGGAAAAGGGCGGCGCGCTTCATCTTTTCGGGCTGCTCTCGACGGGCGGCGTTCACAGCCACATCGATCACCTTTTTGCGCTGATAAAGCTCGCGCACGACAAGGGACTCGAAAATGTCTGGGTGCATGCGTTTCTTGATGGGCGCGACGTGGCGCCGAAGAGTGCGCTCGGATTCGTCGAGGCGCTTGAGAAGAAGATGGGCGAGATGGGTACGGGCAAAATCGCGACGGTCTCGGGCAGATTTTACGCGATGGACCGCGATAAAAGGTGGCCGCGCGTTGAGAAGGCGTATAATGTCATCGCTCATGCGGATGGGCCAAAGGCGAAGTCAGCGGGCGAGGCGATAAAGTCGTCGTACGATGAGGGCGTGACGGACGAATTCGTCGTGCCTGTCGCCATAGATGGCTACGCAGGCATGAGCGAGAATGACAGCGTGATTTTCTACAATTTCCGCCCAGACAGGGCGCGCGAGATGACGCACGCTTTCACCGATGAGACGTTTGACGCTTTCCCGCGCGATGATAAGCTCCGCCGCACGCCGGAGCAGTACGCGACGATGACGCAGTACGAGGCGGGGCTCGGCGTGACGATTGCATATCCGCCCGAGGAGCTCACGAAGACGCTCGGCGAAATCATCGAGGGTGAGGGCATGACGCAGCTCCGCATCGCGGAGACGGAGAAATACGCGCACGTGACGTTTTTCTTCAACGGCGGACTTGAGAAGCCGTACGCAGGGGAGGACCGCATCCTTGTGCCGTCGCCGAAGGTCGCGACGTATGACCTCAAGCCAGAGATGAGCGCCGTGGAGGTCACGGACAAAGTCGTCGCCGCGATTGACTCGGGGAAATACGACTTCATCATATTGAACTACGCAAATGGCGACATGGTCGGCCACACGGGCGTGATGGACGCGGCGGTGAAGGCCGTCGAGACGGTCGACACGTGCGTGGGGCGCTGTGTCGATGCAGTGAAGCGCGCGGGCGGCATCGTGCTCATCACGGCCGACCACGGCAACTGCGAAGTGATGGTGGAGCCGAAGACGGGCGAGCCATTCACGCAGCATACGACGAACCCCGTGCCGTTCACGATTGTCATGAGCGACGCGGCGAAGAGTGCGCGCGCGAAAGCGATGACGCTTCACAAAGGCAAGCTCTCGGACATCGCGCCGACGATGCTTGAGCTTGCGGGCATAGCAATTCCAAAAGAAATGACGGGCACGTCTCTGATTGAAGATTGACGATTGATGATTGATGAACGACGACGGCGGCTATCGATTGAAAAAATTTGATTGCGATTCAATCGATGACATTGCAAATAAAATTCGCAAAGAAAGTTGAATCGAATTTGAAATTTGCAAACGCAAAAAATTTGCGCTGAAAATTTTGCGAGAGTCGTCACAATTTCATAACGAGCGACAAAATAAACAGTTTGGATTTTGATGCGTCAAAATTTTTGAGCTGTTAAGGAAACGCTGATTAATTGAAGTGGAAATAATCAGCGTTTTCTTTTTTTATTCTTTATTTTTGTGTGCGAAATAGGTATAATATGATGAAGTTTTGTTTAAGAAAACGCTGACGAATAGATTGAACGAATTGGAATAATCAGCGCTTCTTATGCTAATCGTGTTTGAAGGGGATGGATCATGGAAGTTACGCCTATCATCAATTTGGTGAATCTGACGAAAAAATTTGAGGACCATACGGTGCTCGATCACATAAATCTCACGGTGAGAAAAAATGAATTTCTCACGCTCCTGGGGCCGTCGGGCTGCGGCAAGACGACGACGCTGCGCATCATAGCGGGATTTGAGAAGCCGACGGAGGGCGAGGTGCTTTTCGGCGGCGAGGACGTCAGCCACGTGCCGCCGTATCTGCGCCCCGTCAACACGGTGTTCCAGCGTCACGCGCTTTTCCCGCACATGAACGTGTTCGAGAATGTCGCTTTCGGTCTCGCGGTCAAAAAGACGCCGAAGAGTGAGATAAAGGAGCGCGTGGGCGAGATGCTCGCGCTCGTCAATCTCGCGGGATTTGAAAATCGCGAAATCTCATCGCTGTCGGGCGGCCAACAGCAGCGCGTCGCCATTGCGCGCGCGCTCGTGAATGATCCAGAGGTGCTGCTCTTAGATGAGCCGCTCTCAGCGCTCGACATGAAGCTCAGGAAAGACATGCAGGTCGAGCTCAAGCGCATACAGCAGCGCGTGGGCTCGACGTTCATCTACGTGACGCATGACCAAGAGGAAGCGCTGACGATGAGCGACACCGTCGTCGTCATGAACGGCGGCGTCATTCAGCAAATCGGGCGTCCAGAGGACATATACAACGAGCCGCGCAATCCGTTTGTCGCGGACTTCATCGGCGAGAGCAACATATTGCCGGGTCGCATGATACGAGACGAGCTCTGCGAATTCGCGGGGCGTGAATTCGTCTGCGTCGACAAAAATCTCGGCGAGGACATGCCGGCGGACATCGTCGTGCGCCCTGAGGACATCGTCATCGTCGCGCCCGAGGCGGGAATGCTGCGCGGCGTCGTCACGTCCGTCACGTTCAAGGGCGTCCACTACGAGATGATCATCAAGGCGCCCGATGGCTATGAGTGGCTCGCGCAGAGCACGGCGATGACGCCTGAGGGCACGGAGGTCGGCATGAACATCGGCCCGAACGAGATACACGTGATGATAAGGAGGTAATCACCAATGGAAAGACGTTGGCTGGTTTATCCGTATCATCTGTGGATGCTCATTTTCACGGTCATACCGCTTGCGCTGATTTTCTTTTTCGCATTCACGGAGCCATCGACGTACGCGTTCACACTCGAGAACATCAAGAGAGCCGCAGAGCCTGTGTATCTTCAGGTGCTCGGCCACTCCGTGTGGCTCGCCGCCGTATCGACGTTTCTGTGCTTTCTGATTGGCTACCCGATGGCGATGATACTCGTGAGCTCGCGCGTGAAATACCGCAACATGATGGTGATGCTCGTCATCATCCCGATGTGGATGAATTTTCTTCTGCGCACATACGCGTGGATGACGCTTTTGGAGAAAAACGGCCTCATAAATGCCATCGTGAAATTTTTTGGCGGCGCGACGGTGCAATTTCTCTACACGGACGGCGCGGTGCTCCTCGGCATGGTCTACAATTTCCTGCCGTTCATGATACTGCCGATATATTCTGTGCTGATGAAAATGGACAAAAGCCTCGTCGAAGCGGCAGAAGACCTCGGCGCAGACGCGTTCACGACGTTTCGCCGCGTGACGTTCCCGCTGTCGCTCCCGGGCGTCTACGCGGGCATGCTCATGGTGTTCATGCCGGCCGTCACGACGTTCGTCATATCGAGGCTCCTCGGCGGCGGCCAGTACATGCTCATCGGCAATGTCATAGAGCAGCAGTTCCTCGCCATAGGCAACTGGGGCTTCGGCTCGGCGCTCTCCGTGCTCATGATGGTGCTCATCATGATAAGCATGGCGTTCCTTTCGCGCTACAATAAGGCGGGAGGTGGCATGTACTTATGATGAGATTTTTGAGACGCTTTTACGCGCTGATTATTTTCGGATTTCTCTATCTGCCGATTTTCGTGCTGATTATTTTCTCGTTCAATGCGTCGAAGTCGCGCGCCACATGGGAAGGCTTCACGCTGCGCTGGTATGAGGAACTTTTCGACAGCAGCGCAATACTCGGGGCACTCGAGAACACGCTGACGGTCGCAGTCATTGCGTCCATATGCGCGACGGTGATTGGCACGCTCGCGGCATTCGCGATGTACAAGGACATGAAGCCGTGGGAGCAGAAAGTCGTGATGAACCTCACGTATCTCCCCGTTCTGAACCCGGACATCGTGACGGGCATATCGCTGATGCTGCTGTTCATATTCGTGAAGCTCAATCTTGGCCTCGTGTCGCTCCTTTTGGCGCATACGGTGTTCAACGTGCCGTACGTCATGCTCACGGTGCTGCCGAAACTCAAGCAGTTCGACAGCAGCCTGTACGAGGCGGCACTCGACCTAGGCGCGAGCCCGTCGTACGCGTTTCGCCGAATCGTGTTCCCAGAGATACTGCCCGGCATCATAACGGGCGCGCTCTTCGCGTTCACGCTCTCGATTGATGATTTCGTCATCAGTTTTTTCACGACGGGCTCGGGCGTGAATAATCTCTCGATACTCATCTACTCGATGGCAAGGCGCGGCATTCATCCGACAATCAACGCGCTCTCGACGCTGATGTTCCTGACGGTGCTCGTGCTTTTGCTCCTCGTGAACAAGCGTGTCGTAGAGGGGGAAAATAAGAATAAGTAAATTAAAAATATAAAAAATGACTCGGTGATGCCTGTCCTCATCCACTGCGCAATTTCGACAGGCTCTAAGGCTTTACTCCTCGCGGCAAAAGCGAAAACACGCCGCTTCGGAGCAAGCCAAAGAGCCTATATGAAATTGCTAAGTTACTTCTGACAGGCATCGCCTCGGGAATAATCTGGAACTCACACGTTTGTAAAGACCCTCTCCGCCCCTGCGGGGCACCTCCCCCAGAGTGGGAGGCAAAGTATGAGAGTCTTAATGCTAGAACCTAACGAAAGAAGAAAACATGTTACACTTTCAATAATCGATTTTTTTCTAGAGTAAAGGATTTCATGCTTTCATGTGTGGATTTTCAGCTAATGCAAATAATCTCAGCATCTGTGACGCCAGCCTCCCCAATGGGGGAGGTGCCGAGCGACTGCGAGGCGGAGAGGGTCACTTCACCGTCGCGCTAGTCAACAAAAAATAGAAATAAATTGTATAAAATTATACAAATTTAAAACAAATGAGAGGGGTCTTGTTATTTTGAAAAAAACGGCTAAAATCATGTCGCTCATTCTGATGGTCGTCATTTGCGCGATTGCGCTCGTCGGCTGTGGCGGCGGCAAGAAGGCTGAGCGAGAGCTCAAAGTCTACAACTGGGGCGACTATATCGATCCCGATGTGCTCGCTGACTTCGAGAAGGAGACGGGCATCCACGTCATCTACGACACGTTCGCGACGAATGAGGACATGTACGTGAAAATCAAGTCGGGCGGCAGCGACTACGATGTGGCCATCCCGTCGGACTACATGATTTCGCGCATGATACGCGACGGCCTGCTCGAGAAAATCGACACGTCGAAAATCGAGAACTACAAGCTCATCGGAAAAGACTACAAGGATTTGCCGTTTGACCCGAAAAATGAGTACTCCGTGCCGTATATGTGGGGCACGGTCGGCATCGTCTACAACACGAAAATGGTGACGGACCCCGTCGACAGCTGGTCGATACTCTGGAATCCAAAATACGCGAAGCAGATATTCATGCTCGACAGCCCGCGCGACTCCATCGGCATCACGCTCAAATATCTCGGCTACTCGCTCAACACGGGCAATGAGGCAGAGCTCGAGGCGGCAGGCAAGAAGCTCATAGAGCAGAAGCCGCTCGTGCTCGCGTATGTCGTCGATGAGGTCAAGGACAAGATGATAGCGGGCGAGGGCGCGCTCGCCGTCGTATGGTCGGGCGACGCCGTGTTCATGATGGAGAAAAATCCTGATCTCGCGTACGCAATCCCAAAGGAAGGCACGAACTATTGGTTTGACTCGATGGTCATCCTCAAGGGCGCAAAGCACAAGGCAGAGGCCGAGGAATTCATCAATTTCATGACGCGTCCGGACATTGCGAAGCGCAATGTCGAGTACATCGGCTACGCGTCGCCAATCCCTGAGGTCGTGAAGATGCTCGACCCAGAGGTGCAGAAAGACCTCGCGTCATATCCGCCGAAGGAAATGTTCAAGAACTGGGAAGTGTTCAGCGATCTCTCGGAGAATCTGCCGAAGTATGACAAAGTCTGGACAGAGGTCAAGGTCGCGCAATAATTCTGCGGCCAGCAATTTCATGCAAAAATAGGCAGGGCGGATGAAATCTCATATCCGCCCATGCTTTTTTCACATCATATTTAAGGGGTATCAATTTTGAACGAAGAACTCGAAAAAGAAATTAAAAAGCGTCGCACGTTTGCCATCATATCGCACCCAGATGCCGGCAAGACGACGCTGACGGAGAAACTGCTGCTTTACGGTGGCGCCATACACCTCGCAGGCTCGATAAAGTCGCGCAAGACGCAGCGCCACGCCGTATCTGACTGGATGGAGATAGAGAAGCAGCGCGGTATCTCTGTCACGTCGAGCGTGCTGCAGTTCGACTATGGTGGGTGCCGCATCAATATCCTCGACACGCCGGGCCATCAGGACTTCTCCGAGGACACGTACAGGACGCTCATGGCCGTCGACAGCGCCGTCATGGTGCTCGACGCGGCGAAAGGCGTCGAGGCGCAGACGAAGAAGCTGTTCAAAGTCTGCAGCGACAGGCACATACCAATTTTCACGTTCATCAACAAGCTCGACCGCTACGGCAAAGCGCCGATCGACCTCATGGACGAGCTGGAGAATGTGCTCGGCATTCGCTCGTATCCGATGAACTGGCCTGTCGGCTCTGATGGGCGCTATCGCGGCATATACGACCGCCAGACGAAGAAGGTCGAGCTTTTCGAGGCCGACACGACGCACGGACAGAAGGCGCGTGCGTCGACGCAGTACGATGTGGACTCGCCCGAGCTCAGGGCGGCGCTCGACGAGGAGACGTACGGCGCACTCATCGACGACATAGAGCTCCTCGATGAGGCGGGCGAGACGTTTGACAAAGAGCGCATCGACCGCGGCGAGCTGACGCCGATGTTCTTTGGCTCGGCCATGACGAATTTCGGCGTGCAGAATTTCCTCGAAGAATATCTGCGCCTCGCGCCGTCGCCATCGCCGCGCAGTTCGTCAGATGGACTCATTCAGCCAGACGACGAGAAGTTCTCCGCATTCGTTTTCAAGATACAGGCCAATATGAACCCCGCGCACCGCGACAGGCTCGCGTTCATTCGCATCGTCAGCGGCAAGTTCGAGCGCAATATGACGGTGTGGCATGAGCAGGAGAAAAAAGCGATAAAGCTCGCACAGCCGCAGCAGTTCCTCGCTCAGGACAGGCAAATCATCGACACGGCGTATCCGGGCGACATCGTCGGACTTTTTGACCCAGGTGTGTTCGGCATTGGCGACACGCTCTGCGATGAGAGACAGAAATTCCGCTTTGCCGATTTCCCTGTGTTCCCGCCGGAGAAATTCGCTCGCGTCAGTGCGCATGACACGATGAAGAGGAAGCAATTCATCAAGGGCATAGAGCAACTGACGCAGGAAGGCGCGATACAGCTTTTCGTGCAGCCGGGCGCGGGCTCTGAGAGCTACATCGTCGGCACGGTCGGCACGCTGCAGTTCGAGGTGCTTGAGTATCGCCTCAAAAATGAGTACGGCGTCGACATCGACATGGTCATGCAGCCGTTTGAAGTGGCGCGCTGGCTCGCATACAAAGATGGCCGCGAGGTGACGCCTGCGTCGCTGCATGGCGCGGACAGGGGCATGTTCGTCTACGACAGGAAAGAAAATCCTGTGCTGCTCGTGAGCAACGAGTGGGCGCTCGGCTGGATCATGGACAACAATCCAGACCTCGAGCTCTACAATGTGCCGCTGGATAAAAAAGAAGCATAAAAGAAAAAGCGGGCTCGCTTGACGTGATGAACGTCAGCGAGCTCGCTTTTTGATTCGATTGAAAATGAATTGGAGAAAATTTCACAAGCCTCACAAATTTTGCAACACTCAAAGCGTTTTCTTTAGTCGCTCAATCAAATCGTCGAGCGATGGGGGCAGGAGCCTGATGCCGTAGCCGATGAGAAGCGGCGATGTGATCATGCGCGGCAAAACTTTTATGGCGATTTTGTCGTCGAGGTGATAGAAGAAGATGTTGTAGCTGTCGCCGCTGTGTTTGAACTGGCTCACGATGAACGCGACCGTTTTCTGCAAGTAGTCCGCCATCGCGTCGAGTGATTCTTTTTTGCCGATGATGTTGAACTCACCGTAGCCATGACGCGGCTTCGTTGCGACGCTGAGCACGGCGCCGTCCTTCTCCGCGATGGTGATGCCCTCCATGCTCTCGCGGTCGATCATGAGCGATGGGTCGGCGTGATGGAACGCGACAATCTGCATGTGCGCGTGGCGCATCGTGCCGCCCGAGAGATGGCCATGATTTTTGTAGAATATCACGGCTTCGTATCGGCCGGAGTCTCTGAGCGCCTCCCAGTGCCTCACGCCGAATCGAATGAGCGCCCTCATGTGCTCGGGCGTGTAGTCGGGCATGTCGACGCCGCAGCGGTCCGCCTCGACGAGCACGAACATGTCGCTGTCCCTCATGACGTTGTATTTGTTTCTGAGGAAAATGAATTCGCCCTCGCGGTCTATGATGTTCGTGAGCGATGAGACGTCGCAGAATGGGCACGCGTTCTGCGTCTGCACGATGTTCTCCGGCTTCTTTCGCCCGAGTGAGAAGTCGTAGTTGATGAGATTGATGGCCATTTGATCCCTTCTTATTATTGCGCTTATATTGTGCAATGAATTAGTAGTAGAATAGTTGACGAATAAATGATATAATTGCTTATTGTGGTATCATGTGAAAATATGTCTCCACACGATTTCTAAAGTTTTCTTAAATGACTCTTATATATTATATAATGAGTTGAATTTCATTTCAATTCATCAGGCGGTGAAATCATGGAGGAAAAGCCAACCGAAAGCAGCATAGAGAAGCCTAAGACAAAAGGCGAGTCGCTGATGAAGGGGACGCTCATTCTCACAATCGCGGGTCTCGTTGTCAAGGTCATCGGCTCGCTGAACTGGATATTTGTATCGCGCATACTCGGCGGCGAGGGCATCGGGCTTTATCAGATGGCCTTCCCGATATATTTCTTCGCGCTGTCGGTCTCGACGGCGGGCGTGCCTGTCGCCATATCCATCATCACGGCGGAGCGCGTGGCCGTGAAGGACATCTTCGGTGCGCGGCGCGTGTTCCATATCTCGATGGTGCTGATGTTCATCACGGGACTGTTCTTTTCGCTTTTGACGTATTTCGGCGCGGGGTGGCTCATAGAGTATCACTTCATCCGCGACCCGAGAGCGTATTGGTCCGTGGTCGTGCTCGCGCCGACGGTGTTTTTCGTGACGCTGCTCGCGAGCTCGCGCGGCTACCTGCAGGGCTGGCAGCGCATGACGCCGACGGCCGTGTCGCAGATTGTCGAGCAGATTTTCCGCGTCGTCACGATGATCGCGCTCGCGGACCTGTTCCTGCCGTACGGCCTCGAGTATGCGGCGGCGGGCGCGAGCCTCGGCGCGGGCGCAGGCGCCGTGACGGGCCTCATCGTACTCGTCTACTATCATTGGCAGCTCGACCGCGACATCCTGCGCGACTATACGCCCAATGAGCTTTTGCCGAAGCCCGACGCACCTCAGGAGTCATGGCAGAGCATCATAAAGCGGCTTTTTAAGCTTGCATTGCCTGTCTCGGCGGCCAGCATCATGCTCCCCGTCGTGTCGAATCTCGACCTCGCCATCGTGCCGCAGCGCCTCGAGGTCGCGGGCTACACGGTCAACGAGGCGACGGAGCTTTTCGGCTACCTCACGGGCATGGCGGTGCCGCTCATCAATCTCTCGACCATCATCACGGCGTCGCTCGCCGTGTCAATCATCCCAGCGCTCTCTGAGGCAAAGGCGCTCAAGGACATGTCGAGCGTCTACGACAATACGGCGCAGGGCATTCGCATATCGAATTTCGTCTGCTTCCCCGCTTTCGTCGTCGTCTGCGTGCTCGCGACGCCGATTTCGACGCTCATATACAATGCGCCGGGCGCGGGTCCTGCGGTCTGGGCGTGCTCGTTCTCCATCGTGCTTCTCGGCCTTCATCAAGTCTCGACGGGCATACTGCAGGGCCTCGGCCATCCGTCCATCCCAATGGTGAACATGGTGATTGCGGCGGCGGCTAAGGTCGCGCTGAACTGGACACTGACAGCCATACCGAGCCTCGGCATCATCGGCGCGTCGTTCGCTACGGCGGCGGACATGGGCGTCGCGGCCATCATCAATATGTTTTTCATTGCAAAATACATCGGCTACCACATGGAGTGGGGCCATCTCATGAAGGCCATCGGCGCGTCGGCTGTCATGGCCGTCGCCGTCAAAGGCTTTTACGAGCTCACGCTATCGTGGTGGCATTTGGGCGTCGTCTCGACGTTTGGCGCGGTGTTCTTCGGCTGCGCGGTCTATATCGCCACGATGATTGCCATCGGCGGCATCGGCGAGCGCGACATGGAGCATGTGCCGATGCTCGGCAGGCCGTCGATTAAATTCTTGAAACGCATAGGAGTTTTCAAATGAAGCGCTTTGTGCTTGTGTACAATCCCATATCGGGCCACGCGTTTGTGAAAACGCAGCTCGACTATATGATAGACGCTTTCGAGCGCCGTGATGCCATGCTCATACCGTACAGGACGCGGCTCGCCGACACGAAGATGGCGGAGTTCATCCGCGAGGCCGACCCCGTCGGCGTGCTTGCGATGGGCGGCGACGGCACACTCAATGAAGTCGTCACGACGGTGCTCAAAAATGAGCTTCATGTGCCGATTGCCGTCATTGGCAGCGGCACGTCGAACGATTTTGCGACGCATCTCGGCGTAACGGAGAACCTTGAGGAATATTTCGACCACATCGTTGCGGAGAATACGACGCCGAGCGACGTCGGCATGGTGAACGGCAATTATTTCGTCAACGTGGCGAGCGCAGGCATGTTCACAGCCGTCGCGCATGAGGTGAACGCGCGGCTCAAGCACGCGATGGGCAAGGCGGCGTACTACTTAAGGGGCATCGGCGAGCTGCCGAAGTTTCACACGATGAAGCTCCATGTCGTCGCCGACGGAGAGGCGCATGACCTCGCGGCGTATTTCTTCATCATTGTGAACAGCACGATAGCGGGCGGCGTCAAAAATGCCGCGCCGCTTGCGAAGATTGACGACGGCAAGCTCGACCTCGTCGCCGTGAAGCAGTGCTCGATGAAAGACTTCGTGACGCTCGCGGCCGAGGTCATAGGCGGCAGGGTGAAGCCCGACGACCCGAATATTTTTTACGTGCAGGCGTCGAGCTTTGACATGATGACGGATGAGCCCGAGGAAAGCGACCTCGACGGCGAGAGAGGGCCAATGCTCCCGCTCCACATCGAGACACTTCACCATGCCATAGATTTGTTTGTGTGAAATAAATATCGATTTTCAGGGCGCTTTTGAGCGCCCTTTTTTAAAATAAACAAAGGAGCTGAACATCATGCCGAAAACCATTCTTGACTACGACACTGTCGCGCTCGACGACGGTGACTCGTCGCTCATCATCATCGACCAGACAAAGCTGCCAAATGACCTCGTGATGCTTCATCTGAGGACGCAGAAGGAGATATACGACGCCATCTATCTGCTCGAGGTGCGCGGCGCGCCCGCGATAGGCGTTGCGGCGGCGTACGGCATTTACCTCGCGGCCAAGGGCATCGACACCGATGACTACGATGAATTCGCGACGCAGTTTGACGCTGCGAAGGACTATCTCGCGTCGTCGCGTCCGACCGCGGTCAATCTCACGTGGGCGCTCAATCGCATGAGGGACGTCGTAACGGCGAACAAAACGGAAAGCGTCGCGCACATAAAAGAGCTCCTTCTGGCGGAGTCGAGAAAAATACAGCAGGAGGACATCGACACGTGCAGGATGATTGGCGAAAATGGGCTCACGCTGCTTCACAAGGGCGACGGCATCATCACGCACTGCAACGCGGGCCAGCTCGCGACAAGCAAGTACGGCACGGCGACGGCACCAATGTATTTGGGGCAGAAGAGAGACTATGGATTTCACATTTACTGCGACGAAACGCGGCCGCTCCTGCAGGGTGCGCGGCTCACATCGTACGAGCTCATGAGCGCGGGCCTCGATGTGACGCTCATGTGCGACGGCATGGCGGCGTCCATCATGAAGCGCGGGCTCGCTCAGGCTGTCATCACGGGCTGCGACAGGGTGGCGGCGAATGGCGACGCCGCGAACAAGATTGGCACCATGCCGCTCGCGATTGCGGCGAAGCATTTCGGCGTGCCGTTTTACATCTGCGCGCCGTCATCGACAATCGACATGAAGACGGCGACGGGCGACGACATCGTCATAGAGGAGCGCAAGCCGTCCGAAGTGACGGACATGTGGTACGAGCACCCAATGGCGCCAAAAGGAATCAAGGTCTTTAATCCCGCGTTCGACGTGACGGACGCGAGTCTCATAACGGCGATCATCACAGAAAAAGGTGTGATTTATCCACCATTTGACAAATCAATAAAGAAAATTATGGGATGATATGTCTAAACCATAAACTTCATTAATCTCAACACAAAAAATCTGTTACTTTTTGCTTAAATATGCGAAAATTTTCAAAATTTTTCTGTAAAAATACTGAAAATGTGATAGAATAATAAATATATTAACAATGTTACACGTTCGTAGCATTGATCAAAATTGGGGAAACGCTGATTGAACGAATAATCAGTGAGTCCTGAGCTCAAAGGAGTGGGAGAAATGAAGCTGAGGCAAAAGGCAATTTTGGCATTCAATGTGGTAGCCATCATTGTATGCGTGTGTATTGGCGTGCTGAGCTACCGAAGCGCGAACAATGGATTTCAGGTCGCGCTCGAGAACAAGGCCACCAATGATTTGAATCAAGTGCTGGAGATTGTCGACAAGACGTATGCGGGCAACTGGGCGTACAGGGATGGCGCGATATACAAGGGCAGCCAGAAGCTCAATGACAATTTTGATTTCGTGGATCACCTCGGGAAACTTTGCGGCAACAACGTGACGATTTTCGCGGGCGACACGCGCGTGGCGACGACGTTCAAGGACGGCGCCGGCAAGCGCTCCGTCGGCACGAAGGCGTCACAGGAAGTCATAGAAAAAGTCCTCAAGGGCGGCGGCAATTTCAGCGGCGAGGCTGAGGTCCTCGGCAACAAGTATCTCTGCGCGTATCGTCCGATAAAGGACAATGGCGGCCAGGTCATCGGCATGATGTTCGTCGGCATCCCGACGCAGGAAATACAGGAAATACAGAGCGCATTCATCGGCAAGACTGTTGTGACGTCAATCATTCTCATCATCATCGTCGCTGTGCTTTCGTGGATGCTCATCGGCAAGGCCATAGCGCCGCTTGAAAAAGTCTCGCTGGCTCTCGGACGCGTCGCTGATGGCGACCTCACGGGCGAGGATATTCCGGACGCGGGCGAGGACGAGATTGCAGAGCTCGCTCATTCGTCGAACGAAGTGCAGAGAAAGCTCCGCACGCTGATGTCGAAGGTCTCGGAGTCGGCGCAGCAGGTCGCGGCGGCGAGCGAAGAGCTCACCGCGAGCGCGGCAGAGACGGCGAAGAGCGTCCAGCAGGTCGCGGAGAACATCGTCTCCATGGCAGAGGGCGCGGGCGAGCAGTCCGTTGCGCTCGATGATGTCGCTCAGCAGACGGACAGCATGAATACGCAGATGAAAGAGCTCTATGATGACTCGCAGGCCATGAAGCAGGCGGCACAGGCGAGCCGTGATGGCTCTGCTGAGGGCAAGGCGTCTGTCGATGAGGCGGTAGGCTCCATGCAGGATATGGCAAAGCAGATGGCAGACGCGACGAAAGTCGTCGCATCGCTCGGCGATCGCTCGAATGAAATCGGTCAGATTGTCGATACGATTTCCGGCATAGCGGCGCAGACGAATCTGCTCGCGCTGAACGCCGCAATAGAGGCTGCGCGCGCGGGCGAGGCTGGCCGTGGATTTGCGGTCGTCGCCGAGGAAGTCAGGAAGCTCGCTGAGCAGTCGGCAGAGGCGGCGTCGAGCATTTCGACGCTGATTGGCGAGATACAGCGTGACACGGTCGAGGCGGTCGAGGCCATGCAGAAAGGCAATGACTCCGTGCAGGCGAGCACGAAGGTCGTTGACAATGCAGGCGTCGCGTTCGCGAAAATCAATGACCTCGTCGAGGATCTCGACGCGCACATCGTGAAATCGATCGACAGCATCGAAGTATCGACGAAGAGCAGCCAGAGCGTGCTCGACAACGTGACGAAGATCAAGAAAGTCAGCACGAACACGGCGAACGAGGCACAGAGCGTGTCGGCGTCGACGGAGGAGCAGGCATCGATGATGCACGAGATGAGCGAGGCAAGCCAGAGCCTTGCGGAAATGGCGCAGAAGCTTCAGAACGAGATAGCGAAGTTCAAGCTGTAATAAATGTAAATCGAATAGCACATAATAAAACAGGGCATCGCGAATTTTCGCGATGCCCTGTTTTTGATTCGGAATATTACATCTTGACAAATAAATTTTTTTCGTGGAGAAAAACGTCATGTGCGTCGCTCAGGCACACAAATTTTTTTGCGCTTAATGGCTCACTTTGATGCGAGAGCTTAGTATAACAGCGGTCTTTCGACCGCTTCTTATTCGTGCAGACGCTATTTCCTTTATGTTATTTGTTCGCCACCCTACGGGCTACACCATGCCTACGGCATGGTTAAGCGCTCCAAAAAATTTGTGCGGCCTTCGCTTACAATTAGCTTTGCGCGACCCTCTCCGCCCCCTGCGGGGGCACCTCCCCCAAAGTGGGAGGCATAGCGAAAGCGGTGCTTCACGATATGATAAAAAGTGAACGATAGCTAATCTCTTTACAAACCTGCAATATGCACAATTTCAATTACGATGAAAATTTGTGATTGCGGTGTTGCTAATAAATCGATTTTGCTAGAGTAAATAATCTCAGCATTTGTAACGCCAGCCTCCCCAATGGGGGGCAAACATGCCAGTGGCATGTTTGCGCGAGCGAATGCGAGGCGGAGAGGGTTGGCTTTAGCTCTTACTCACACTTTTGCAAATGCCTGCTCGAGGTCGGCGATGATGTCGTCGATGTTCTCGAGGCCGACGGAGAGGCGTATCATGCCGGGATGGATGCCGCAGGCGAGGAGCTGCTCATCCGTAAGCTGACGGTGCGTCTCGCTCGCAGGATGCAGCACGCATGTCCTGATGTCGGCGACGTGCACTTCGTTCGACGCGAGCTTCAGGCTGTCCATGAATTTCACGGCCGTCTCCTTGCCGCCCTTTATGATGAACGAGATGACGCCGCTCGATTTGCCGCCGAGATATTTCACGGCAAGCTGATGATGCTTGTCGCTCGGGAGCCCTGGGTATGTCACGGACTCGACCTTTGGATTTGCTGCGAGATATTCCGCCGCTTTCATGGCGTGCTCGCAATAGACGGGCATTCTGACGGCCAGCGTCTCGAGTCCGAGGTTTAGGAGGAACGCGGAGTGCGCCGCAGGGTACGCGCCGAAATCGCGCATGAGCTGCATGCGCGCCTTTATGATGTATGCCGCTTTGCCGAACTCCTTCGTGTAAATGGTGCCGTGATACGATTCATCTGGCTCCGTGAACTCGGGGAAGTTGCCGTTCGTCCAGTCGAATTTGCCGCTGTCCACGATGACGCCGCCGCCCTGCAGAGCGTGGCCGTCCATGTATTTCGTCGTCGAATGCACGACGATGTCAGCGCCAAACTCAAACGGCTTGCAGAGTATCGGCGTCGCGAATGTGTTGTCGATGATGAGCGGAACGCCGTGAGCGTGTGCCACGTGCGCGAGCTTCTCGATGTCGCAGACGATGAGCGCCGGGTTCGCAAGCGTCTCGCCGAACACGAGCTTCGTGTTCGGCTTCATCTTCGCGGAGATTTCCTCTTCGCTCGCCTCGGGGTCGAAGAAAATGCACTCGATGCCGAAGCGCTTGAGCGTGACGGCGAAAAGATTGATGGTGCCGCCGTAGACCGTCGATGAGCAGATGATGCTGTCGCCCGTCTTCACGAGATTCAGCACGGAGAAAAGCGTCGCGGCCTGCCCTGATGACGTGCACATCGCGCCCACGCCGCCCTCGAGGTCGGCGATTTTCTTCTCGACGGCGTCGACGGTCGGATTAGCGAAGCGCGAATACATCGGCTCTGTCGGTTTGTCGAACAGCGCCGCGATGTGCGCCGTTGAGTCGAAGCGGTACGTCGTGCTCTGGACGATGGGCATGACGCTGGGCTCGCCGTTTTTGGGCGTGTAGCCCGAGTGCAGACATTTTGTTTCGTCTTTCAATGAAATCACTCCTATGAAAATATTTGGAAAATATTAGGAAATGTTACAAAACATACTAACAATACATACTAACAATACATACAATGATAGCGAATTACCTTGATGTATTCAAGTCACAAAAAAATTTTTTGTGTCATGCTTGTGATGATGTGAAATGGATTTTGTGAGTTATGCTTGCGACGCATAACAAAAAATTTTATAATTGGAAATAAAATGCAAAATTGGAAGTGAAATTTGAATATGGAAGAGGACTCACTTTTCGCGCCGCGCGATGAGGACACACAGCCGCTCGCGGAGAGGCTTCGCCCGCGCACGCTCGATGAATTTGTCGGGCAGCGTCATCTCGTCGGCGAGGGGAAAATACTGAGGCGGCTCATTGAGGGCGACCACGTGTCGTCGATGATTTTCTGGGGGCCGCCTGGCGTCGGCAAGACGACGCTTGCGCGCATCATCGCACATTCGACGAAGTCGTCGTTCATAAATTTTTCGGCGGTGACGAGCGGCATCAAAGAGATACGCACGGTCATGCAGCAGGCTGAGGAAAATCGCCGCTACGGCGACAGGACCATCGTGTTCGTCGACGAAATTCATCGCTTCAACAAGGCACAGCAGGACGCTTTTTTGCCGTTCGTCGAGAAGGGGAGCATCGTGCTCATCGGCGCGACGACGGAGAACCCGTCGTTCGAGGTGAACGGCGCTCTTTTGTCGCGGTGCAAAGTGTTCGTGCTGAAGGCGCTGACGACGGACGACATCGTGAATCTTTTGAAGCGCGCGATACATGACGAGCGCGGCTTTGGCAAGCAAAACGTCAGCATCGACGACGAACTGTTGTCAGCGATAGCGACGTTTGCGAACGGCGACGCGCGCATGGCGCTCTCGACGCTCGAGATGGCGGTGCTGAACGGCGACGAAAACGGCGGCGTCACAGTAATTTCGAGCGAGACGATAGAGCAAATCACGTCGAAGAAGTCGCTGCTCTACGACAAAAAAGGCGAGGAACACTATAATCTTATCTCGGCACTGCATAAATCGATGAGGAACTCTGACCCCGACGCGGCCGTGTACTGGCTCGCGCGGATGCTCGAGGCGGGCGAGGACCCGCTCTACATCGCGCGGCGCGTGACGCGGTTCGCGGCGGAGGACGTGGGGCTCGCCGACCCGCGCGCGATCGAGATTGCCGTCGCGGCGTATCAGGCGTGTCACTTCATCGGCGTGCCCGAGTGCAACGTCCATCTGACCGAGGCCGTCATCTACATGTCGCTCGCGCCGAAGTCGAACGCGATGGAGTCCGCGTACTTCGCCGCGCGAGACGATGCCATGAACATGCTCGACGAGCCCGTGCCGCTCGTCATACGCAACGCGCCGACGCGCCTCATGAAAAACCTCGGCTATGGCGATGGCTACCAGTATGCGCACGACTACGCCGACAAGCTCACGACGATGCAGTGCCTTCCCGATTCACTCGTCGGTCATGAATATTATCACCCAACAGAGCAGGGCGTCGAAGGCCGCTTCAAAAAGCGTCTCGAGGACATAAAAGAATGGAAGAAGAATCATGCGAAATAAAGCTGAAAATATAAGCAAATGAGGTGAGCAAAATGGAAATTCGTGTGCTGCGGTATTTTCTCGCGGTTGCGCGCGAGGAGAACATTTCGCGGGCGGCGGAGAAGCTTCATGTCACGCAGCCGACGCTGTCGAGGCAGCTTGCGGACCTCGAGGATGAGATTGGCATGATGCTTTTCAGACGCGGCCGCCGCATAACGCTGACGGAGGCGGGCATGATACTGCGCCGCCGCGCGGAGGAGGTCGTCGCGCTCATGGACAAGATAGAGACGGATTTCGCTGAGGCCGATGACGTGAGCGGCACCATATCCATCGGCAGCGGCATATATGACGCGTTTGCGCCGCTCAGCGCGCTCATGGACGAATTCGTGGAGCAGTATCCGAAGGTGCAGTACGATGTGTTCACGGGCACGGCTGACATTTTGAAGGAGCGGCTCGATCATGGTCTCCTCGATTTTGCAGTGCTTCAGGAGCCGATAGACGTGAGCCACTATGATTATTTCAGACTGCGCGAGAAAGAGTTTTGGTGCCTTGCGATGAATGCTCAAAATCCGTTAGCGTCAAAGAAAACGATAAAGCGTGAGGATATCGTCGGCCATCGGCTGTTTCTTCCTGCACGCCTCGCCGTGCGTCACGAGGTGGAGAATTGGCTCGGCAATCTTGACGATTTCTCCGTCGTCGTCTATCAAAATCTTGCTGGCAATGGTCTTTCGAGCGTCGAGCGCGGCTTTGCTGAGATGATAACGCTCAAGGGCTCGGTGAAATATGTTGATCCTGCAAGATTTGCCGTGAGGCCGCTCGCCCCTGCGCTTACGTCGTCCGTTGTGCTCGCGTGGAAGAAGATGAGCCCCATATTTGGCGCTGCGAGCAAATTTCTTGATTTCGTACAGGAACGCAAAACGTCTGAATGATGTGCACGAAAGAGGCTAATCATAGACGAAAGGCATAAGAAAATATTTTGCATGAGTATTGGACGAATGAAGTATTTCCCCATATAATGAGGGTACAGTCAATCGTGGCTGTGATTGGTGATTGTTTTAAATGGGGAGGAATGAACATGAAGAAGATTTTCGCAATCATTTTGGCGGCGGTCATGGCGCTGGCTGCGCTGGGCTGCGGCGGTGGCTCTGACAAGAAATCGAGCAGCGCACCTGCACCGCAGACGAAAACGAGCAGCGGGACGACGGCGAAGGCGTCTGCCGCGCCGCAGAGTCTTGCAGGAAAAAAGGTGCTCGTCGCGTATTTCTCGTGGAGTGGCAACACGCGCGCCGTGGCGGAGCGCATAGCGAGTGAGACGAACGGCGAGATTTTTGAAATCGTGCCGGCAACGCCGTATCCATCAGACTACAGCGAGACGGCCGACCAAGCGAAGCAGGAGCAGTCGGAGAATGCGCGCCCTGCCATTGCGGGCGACGTCGCTGACTTCGCGAGCTACGATGTCGTCATGCTCGGATTTCCGATTTGGTGGTATCGTGAGCCAATGATTATCGACACGTTCCTCGAGACACACGATTTCGCGGGCAAGACCATCGTGCCGTTCTCGACGAGTGGCGGCTCCGACATCGCCGACGCCGTGTCGTACATCAGGAGCATGGCGGGCGGCGCGACGGTGCTCGACGGCATAAATTTCACGGACAGGAACAACCTCGATGGGCTCGAGGACTGGCTCTCCGCATCGGGCCTTCGCTGATGGGTGACAAAATTGACGATGGCAAAAGAGGCAAGGACGGTGGACGAGAGCGAGGCGAAGCTCCTTTCGCTCTTTGGCATGACAGAGGACGAGACAGCGAGGTTTTTTGCGTCGAGCACAATGATCAAAGAGAAAATGTTGCGCCGTCATCGCGCGCGGCTCCTTGAGAGCATCCACGCCCAGCAGGAGACGCTTGATAAGATGGACTACATGATTTGGCGGATGAGAGACACGCAAAATCCACAGAAAGACGTGAACTTGTAAAAGTTGTGTCCGGGTTTTGCTACTATGCTACCCTCTCCGCCTCGCATTCGCTCGGCACCTCCCCCAGAGTGGGAGGCTGCCTCCACAGATTCTGGAATTATTTACTCAAGCTGAATCGATTCATTAGTAAAAGCCTGATTACAAGTTTTCATCGTAATTGAATTGTGTAGCTTGCTTTATCCTGTAAAATTAAGAACTATTGTTCACTATTGATTGTATCGTGAAGCATTGATTTCGCTATGCCTCCCACTCTGGGGGAGGTGGCCCCGAAGGGGCCGGAGAGGGTCTTCACAGACTCATAAGATTTTGGATTTATGAGCTCCAAGTTGCAATTTATTTCGATTTCCCTATTGACGAGGCACGGCGGCTGTGGTATCATATCCAAGTATTAGCAAAGCAGAGGCCACCGCTTCTCACCTTGGCGACATGGGTCGTCGGGTTTGATATTGGGATTTGGAATCAATGAGGGTGGCGTTTTGCGCCGCCCTTTTTCGTTTGTATTTTTTCATCGGAGGTGTGTTGTTATTAGCAAGGGCAGTTTGAGAATCAATGAGGAGATTCACATCAGGGAAGTGCGCGTGACAAGCGCGACTGGCGAGCAGCTCGGAATAATGCAGACGCGTGACGCGTTGAGATTGGCCGAGGAGCAGCATCTTGACCTCGTTGAGGTGGCTCCGAAGGCGAGGCCACCAGTATGCCGCATCATGGATTTCGGAAAGTATCGTTATGAGCAACAGAAACGCGAAAAGGAAGCCAAAAAGAAGCAGAAGGTCATCACGATCAAGGAAGTAAAGCTTCGTCCCAATATCGAGCAGCATGATTTTGATGTCAAGCTGAAAAATGCTTTGCGCTTTGTAGAGGAAGGCAACAAGGTCAAGGTCACGATCATGTTCCGTGGCCGTGAGATGAGCCATCAGGAGCTCGGCCGCGACGTGCTTGACCGCGTCGCCGAGTGCATGAAGGACAAAGTGCAGATAGAGCGCGGGGCAAAGGTGGAGGGCCGCAACATGACGATGGTCCTCGCGCCGAAGCCAGCGGGCAAGACGCCGAAGGCGAAGCCCGAGCGCAGTGAGTCAAACAATGAAGAGCAAGGAAATGGAGGAGACAAGTAATGCCAAAGATGAAAACCCGTCGTGCCGCCGCAAAGCGTTTCACGACCACGGGATCAGGAAAGTTCAAGCGCAACAAGGCTTTCAAGAGCCATATTCTGGAGAAGAAATCGCCAAAGCGCAAGCGCAATCTGCGTAAAGCAGCTATCATTACGGCGGCGGATCACAACCGCGTTCGTCGCATGCTGCCGTACGCCTGAGTCGTGATTTGAGGAGGATACTGTAAAATGGCAAGAGTAAAAACTGGTGTGACGGCGCATCGTCGTCACAAGAAGATATTGAAGCTCGCTAAGGGCTATCGTGGTGCACGCAGCAAGCAGTTCAAGAAGGCCAATGAGCTCGTGATGAAGGCTCTCTTCTATGCGCGTCGTGACCGTCGCAAGAAGAAGGGCGAGTTCCGCAAGCTCTGGATCACCCGCATCAATGCCGCTGCGCACATGAACGGCATTTCCTACAGCCGCTTCATCTGCGGTCTCACGAAGGCCGGCGTCGAGGTCGACCGCAAGATGCTCGCAGACCTCGCCGTGAACGATGCAAACGCGTTCGCAAAGATGGTCGCTGTCGCGAAAGAAAATCTGTAATACATAACGAAAACGAAGGGGACGGATGTATGCCGTCCTCTTTTTTCATAAGGAGGACAAAATGGAGCGGATAGAGAGTCTGGCGAATGGGCGGATAAAGCTAGCGGCGAGTCTTCATCAGCGGAGGACGCGCGAGCAGACGGGGAAGTTCATCGCTGAGGGTGTGCGCCTCGTCGAGACGGCGGTGGCGTCGAGCTGGCGCGTTGATTTCATGATTGTGACGGACGATGCTCTCAAAAACGAGCGCGTCAAAAGCATCGCGGAGAAGCTCGAGGCGCGTCGTGTGCCTGTGCTTGTGGCGTCGCGAGAGCTTTACAAGAAGGCTGCGGCGACGGACACGCCGCAGGGCGTGCTCTGTGTGATGGAGCGCCGCGCGTGGACGATGGACGACATTGCCGCGTCAATGGGCACTGGGGAGGGCGCGGCAGAGAAAGCGCCGCTCATCGTCGTGCTTGACGGCGTGCAAGACCCCGGCAACGCGGGAACCATCCTTCGCACGGCTGATGCCGTCGGCGCGACAGGCGTGATTGCGATGAAGGGCACGACGGACTTTTTTTCTGACAAGGTCGTGCGTTCGGCGATGGGCTCGCTGTTTCATTTGCCCGTCGTGACGTCGGTCGATACGGCGGATTTATTGACGTTCGTCGAGCAGCAGAGCCTCAGCGTGTTCGTGACGATGCTCGACGATACGGCTCGGCCACATTTTGATGCGGATTTCACGGTGCCGTCGGCTATCGTTTTCGGCAACGAGGGGAGCGGCGTTTCGGGCGCGCTTCGCGATGTCGGCGAGAAAATTTTCATACCGATGAGAGGTCAGACGGAGTCGCTGAATGTTGCCACGTCGGCTGCAATCGTGCTGTATGAGGCCGTAAGACAGAGATATTATATGAGTTTATGAAATTATGGGTTTGCAAAATAATTTGTTAGGTCACCCCACCACCGCGCTTTGCGCGGTCCTCCGCCCCTCAAGGGGCGGACAAAAACAGGACGTTCGATACGATTATAACCTTTAAGGATATGCCTAAAGTGATAGTTGAGATGATACAATCGTAGCGTTAAAAGTAAATCAAAAGCGGTAGAGTATTACGTAAAGCCTGCTTTCGCGTTCAGTCCGCCCATTGAGGGGCGAGGAACCATGCGTAGTATTGTGGTGGGGTGACTTAAAAGCCTCTTTCTCAAACCCATAAATAGATAAATTTCATATTCGAGTGAGACAATACGAATTAGCACAGAATTGCGTTAGCAAATGAAGCAGGTTTTGTAGGAGGAATGAAGTATGTCAAAAACGTTGGTAGCTTATTTTTCTGCGTCCGGTGTCACGAGGGCTGTTGCAAAGTCGCTCGCGGCGGCCGCAGATGCGGATCTTTTTGAGATTGAGGCGGCGCCGCACTACTCGGAGGCCGATGTGAATTGGCGCGACAAGAACAGCCGCGCATCGCGTGAGAATGCGGACCCGTCGTCGAGGCCAGAGATTGCGAAGAAAGTCACTGACATGGGGCAGTACGATGTCGTCTACCTCGGCTATCCTATCTGGTGGGGCGGCGCGCCGAGGATTATCAATTCATTCCTTGAGTCGTATGATTTCGAGGGCAAGGTCATCATCCCATTCGCGACGAGCGGCGGCAGCTCTCTCGGCAGGAGCGGTGACGTGCTGCGCGAGGCGTCGGCGCCGAAGGCGACATGGCTCAAGGGCAAGCTCCTCAATGGCAATCCGTCCGTTTCCGACCTCAAGGCGTGGACAGACAGCGTAAAATAAAATGAGCGCTCATGGATTTCGTGAGTTTATGGGCGGCGTCGTCGCGCTCGGCATGTTTGACGGCGTGCATCTCGGCCATCAGAAAGTGATAGGCGATACGCGGGCGATGGCGCAAAGGCTTGGCGTGCCGCTCTCCGTCATGACGTTCAGCAGTCACCCGTTGGCCGTCATTGCACCAGAGCGAGTGCCGCCTGTCATCACGGACGAGGCAGAGCGCTCGGCGCTCTTTTCGGAGCTCGGTGTTGACTATCTGATGGAGCTTGATTTTAATGAGGCGTTTTCGCGCATGAGCCCATCGGATTTCATCGACATGCTTAGCGAGACGATGAGGCCGCGCGCCGTCGTCGTCGGGCCAAATTATTCTTTTGGCGCGGGCGGGCGCGGCACGCCTGAAATGCTGCGCGATGTGGGCGAGCGCCTCGGATTCGATGTGGTGGTGTCGAACGCCGTCTTCGTCGGCGCGGAGATGGTGTCGAGCACGCGCGTGAGGCGAAGCCTCGCGGCGGGCGATGTGCGCGACGTGACGGCCTGCCTTGGCAGAATGTTTAGCGTGAATGGCGTCGTGTGCCACGGCGATGAGCGCGGCAGGACGATAGATTTCCCGACGGCGAACATAGAGCTCAGCGATGGGCGTGCGATGCTCGCTGATGGCGCGTATGCCGTGCTTGTCACGATAGAAAGCGGGCAATACAAAGGAAGCCGCCATGACGGCATGGCGAACATCGGCTATAATCCGACGTTCGGCGCATCGTCAAAGCGGCTCGAGACGCATTTATTTGATTTCAGCGGCAACATATACGGCGAGAAAATGACCGTGAGCTTCGTCGAAAAGCTCAGAGGCGAAGTGAAATTTTCGTCGATAGAGGCGCTGTGCGATGAGCTTCAAAAGGACAAACTCATCGCGCGAAAGATTCTTGATGAACGTGACGACTGAGTTGACTGAAAAAATGATGAGCGCGTCGATATAATGCGGCGTTCATTGATTGAGACAAATATAAAGACCGAGAATTCCATTTTTCAAAGCGACGGTGAATGTGCCGTCGCTTTCTTTTTTTAGTTTGTTGCTGACGGCGTATGGCTCGTACGCTTTGAGCACGGCGTCATGAAGCGGCCAATGCGTGCCTGTGATGGTGACGCCGTCGCAAATGGGTGAGAGCGCGATGAGCGATATGGCGAGCGGGGCGCTGTCGAGGCGAACGCTGACTTCATCATTTTGACGCATGACGAGAAGCATCTCCCTGTCGTCGGCCATCATGCCGTCGAGACCAGAGCCGATGAGCGAGAAGACATTGGCGAGCGCGTGGTCGAGCCGCCCGCCGAATGACGCCGCCATGATGACGAACGGCGCGCTGTGTTCGCTATTTCCGTTACGTACGCTGTCTGCTTTTATTTTTTGCAGCACGAGCTGCGTATCGGTGTAGTCTTTTTCTACGGAAAATTTTTCTTTTATGATATTTTTTTCATTTGCCCACGTGAGTGCGTCATCACTCACGCTGTCGTCATCGCCCATCATGAGCGTCGGGACAATGCCGTCACATCGCAGCGCGTCGAGTCCCCTGTCGGCGGCGATGATGGTTTCTATGTTGTTGCTCTCGACGACGGACGCGAGCCATCCTTTCTTTGGCGCGCGTCCACCGATGACCATCAACGTGGGCGGCAACGTCAAAGAGTGTGAGAGCGCCATCGTTATTTGTGGCAGATAGATATTTGAGCAGTTCGTCAATATGGTGACCTCCATATTCGTATAGTTTTATAAAGCACAGTATGAGAGCGACGGTAGAAATGACTCGGTGATGCCAGTCCTCATTCACTGCGCAATTTCAACAGGCTCTAATGCTGGCTGCCTAGCGGCAAAAGCGAAAACACGCCGCTTCGGCGCCAGCCAAAGAGCCTGTATAAAATCGCTAAGCTACTTCGGACTGGCATCACCTCGGCAACTTTAGTAGCATAAATTTTACAAGATTACATTTTCCTTTATTTTATCATTAATCAACAATTTAATCGACGATGAAGCAGGAATAAAAAAATCTTTGTCGAATAAAAATATTAGGTGAATTGTTGCCAATTTGTGACTAAAATTTCTAAAAATGTCATAGCATAGATTTGAGATAGTTTATAGCGGGAGGTTGTCGGATGAATGTGATAAAGCGTTGGGTGCCTGTTGCGCTTTTGATTTTCATAGGGGCGTATCTGCTCCAATGGTATGTGTCGACGACGGGCGGGCCGTACGAGCGGTGCCGCGAGGAGAGGTACGGCATCGTGACGAATGTGGAGGCGTGGCCGCTCGGGCGACTGCCAGAGCTCAGCGGCGATGAGAGCCGCGTCACGGTGACGTTCGAGTATATCGGCGCAAAGTACAAGGCACCTATATATATGAAGACAAAGAGGCCGCCCGACATCGGCGACAGGATGAAGATACGGTTTGACCCAGAGAATCCGACGTGGGCCGTCGACGCGAATACGCCGCTGCCTGCCAGCCGATGGGTGCTTTTCTTCGGCATCGTGACGATGGCGGCGGGGCTCATGCTCGTGCGGCGTGGCATCAAGCTCACGCAAAAGGAACATGAGGCGGCGCTTGAGGCAAAGGCGAAGGAAGAGGCCGCAAACAGCGAGAAAAATGGAGGCTTCCCCCATAACTGTGGGTAAAACAGCATAAAAAGAAACCACTTGCACACTCTGCTATAGTAGAAGCTGCTAAACCAA
>OMWN01000057.1 GCA_900314765.1 uncultured Selenomonadales bacterium
CGGCTTCAGCCGTAATTGCGACTTTAAGTCGCGGGGGTGGACTTTAGTCCACCTAACCCACCGGCTTTAGCCGGTGGTTGTTTAGTTAATACTTAAACGTTAAGCGCAAAGGCTCTCAAATTTCGCCTCCCCTCTGGGGGAGGTGCCCCGCAGGGGCGGAGAGGGTTTCGCAAGGTACACTATAAATCAATATTTCAGGAGGGGACTCATTTATGAAGAAATCACTTTGGAAGAAGATCGCGGCGGTCGCGTTTGCGGGCGTCATCACGGTCGGCATGCTCGCGGGCTGCGGCGGCAGCAAGAAGGCGGACAATGGCGGCAGCGGGAAGCCCGCACAGACGCAGGCGGCGGGCGACAAGATGAAGATCAATTTCCCGACGGCGTCGGCGTCGGGCGCGCTCTACGCTGTCGGCGCGGCCATCTGCAACAACTGGAATCAGACCGTGCCGACGGTGAACGCCGCAAGCCAGGCGTCAGCGGGCGGCATCGAGAACCTCAACATGGTCAGCGATGGCGAGGCGCAGGTCTCCATCGCGATCAGCAGCAACGTCTATCAGTGCCTTAATGGCACGGACAGCTTTGATGGCCACGCGTACAAGGACATCAAGGCGGTCGCGGGACTTTATCTCAATCCGAATCAAGTCGTGGCGACGGATGCGTCGGGCATCAATTCGCTTGCCGATGTCAAGGGCAAGCATTTCGCTGTCGCGTCGGCGGGCTCGTCCGTCTACAATGAGTGCATGACGCATTTCACGGCGGCAGGGCTGAAATTCCCAGACGACATCAACGCGGAGTTCATCAATTTCACGGGCGCGTCCGACATGCTGCAGAATGGCACGATTGACGGCGCATGGATCATGTCCGGTGCTCCGGCGTCCGCTGTCTCGCAGGCGCTCACGTCGAAATGCCACCTCATCAACATCGACGACAAGCTCATAGAGACGCTGCAGCAGAAATATCCGTGGTACGTGAAGTACACGATACCCGCCGGCACGTATCCGAATCAGAACGCCGAGATACACACGTCGGCCATCAAGATGCTGATGTTCTGCCGTGGCGATCTGCCGGAGGACCTCGTCTATCAGATGACGAAGTCTTTCTGGGAGCACATTGACGAGCTCGGCGCGTCGCAGAAAAATTTGAAAGGTCTCAAGCCTGCCGACGCGGTGAAGGACATTGCGAACATTCCGCTTCACAAGGGTGCAGAAAAATATTATAAGGAAATCGGCGTGCTGAAGTAACCGATTTTTCCAAATAAAAATTACTGGTCAGAAAAATTTTGGCCAGTAATTTTTATTTATAGTAACTATATAGGATAGGGCGGAAGTACTATTTATACAAATAAAAGAAAAAATTCCTACATGACGACGAAAAAAATGGTAAAATAAATTTGGTTTACAGTAAAACAAAGAAGGAAATCGCATTTTTATGTCGAATTTATAGTTGTTAGCGGAAACCGTGGGTGTATTTCGCTTGCTCTTTTTTCATTCATGAAAGGGAATCGAGGGATAGAATGCTTGACCAGATGCTGAATTCAGCGAATTTTGATTATCTCGGGCGCGGCATAAACGCCGCGAATATGAGGCAGGAGGTCATCGCGCAGAACATCGCGAATATCAACACGCCTCTATATAAAAGAAGCCAGCTCAATTTCGAGGAGCTCCTGCAGAAAGAGATTTTCCCGGACGAGAGCAACACGCTCCCACTCGTGCGCACGAACGACAAGCATCTCCCTGTCGGTCACCTGAATTATCACGCGATGCCGGAGATTGTCATGGACAACTCGACGACGATGAGGGTCGACAGGAACAATGTGGACCTCGACATGGAGATGGCGAGCATGGCGAAGAATCAGATTTACTATAACGCGATGACGACGCAGCTCGGTGGATATATCAACAGACTGCGCGACACGATACAGAGCGGCCAGTAATTTTTTGAAACTTTTTTATAAATATGTGGCTATTATGAATTTGAGGGGACATCATCATGAGCATGTTTGGCAGCATTGACACCGCTGCGTCGGGCCTCACGGCTGAGCGCCTGCGCATGGATGTCATTTCCAATAATCTGGCTAATGCGAATACGACGCGCACGGCTGAGGGCGGCGCGTATCATCGCCGCTATGTTGTGTTTCAGCCGCGTGAGCAGAACGAGAGAAACGGATTTCTCGGGTATCTCGACCGCGAGATACGCAGGAAGGCCGACAGACGCGAGCAGGCGCAGGGAAACGGCGTACGCGCCGTGGCCATACAGGAGGACAGGACGCAGGGCCCGCTCGTGTATGATCCGGGCAATCCGGACGCGAACGCACAGGGCTATGTCGAGCGTCCGAACGTGAATCCTGTGGCCGAGATGGTCGACATGATCACGGCGTCGCGCGGCTACGAGGCGAACGTCACGACGATACAGGCGGCCAAGAGCATGGCACAGCAGGCACTCCAGATAGGGAGACAGTAAGACATTCGTAGATAAAACGGGGTGAGAGTAATGGAAATGGAGCCTTTGGCGATGACGCCCGTCAGGCAGGTGCAGATGACGGGTGAGAGTCATCTGGGAGAGACGCTCCCAGAGCCCGAGGTAAAGACATTCGGTGAGTATCTGACAGATGCATTGTCGAAGACGAATCAGCTGCAGAAGGAGTCGGACGCGCTCAACGCGGCGCTCGCGGCGGGCGAGGTCGAGGACATCTCGCAGGTCGTCGTGGCGTCGGCGAAGGCTGATTTGGCATTGAAGCTCACTCTCCAGGTGCGCAATCGTGCCGTGCAGGCATATCAAGAGCTAATGAGAATGCAGGTCTGATCGCGTGATGTTTTGATTTCGCGAAATGAACCGAAGGGATTGAGACAATGGCAGAGGACTGGAAAGAACGGTATCTGCAGCTTTGGAAAAAGACAACGCCGCGTCAGAGATACCTGGCGCTGGGTATCCTCGCGGCAGTGCTGGTTGTTATATTTGCCGGAAGCTATTTCTACGGGAGCAAGCCGGACATGGTTCCGCTTTTCACCAACATGGAGGCAAAGGATGCTGGTGAGGTCGCGGCAAAGCTGAATGAATCAAAAATCCAATATGAGATAGAGGAGAACAAGCAGGGCGTGACGATACTCGTCCCGTCGAAGAATGTTCACTCGGCGCGACTCGACCTCGCGACGCAGGGACTGCCGCGCGGCTCAAAGGGCTTTGAGATATTTGACGACAGCAAGCTCGGCGTCACGGAGTTCCAGAACAAGGTGAACTATCTGCAGGCGCTCCAAGGAGAGCTCACGCGCACGATTGAGCAGATCGCGGCCGTGGACAAGGCAAGGGTGCACATCGTGCTCCCGGAGGACAGCCTTTACAAGAAGAATGAGAAGCCTGCGACGGCGTCCATCATGCTTCGCCTGAAGCCGGAGCAGAAGCTCTCGAAGAAGGAAATCAAGGGCATCGTGAATCTCGCCGCGCACAGCGTGCAGGGACTCACGCCTGAGAATATCACGATTGTCGATGACACGGGCAAAATCCTCAATGATCCGGACGAGGATGAGAGCCTCAATCTTGGCAACAAGACGATAACGCAGCTCGAGATGACGCGCAAAGTCCAGGAGCGCATGCAGAAGGATGTGCAGACGTTGCTCGATCAAGCGCTCGGCACGGGGCGCGCGTTCGTCAGGGTGAATGTGGAGCTTGATTTCGACCAGAGGCAGACGGACAGGCAGGTCTACACGCCTGTTGTCGAGGACTCGGGCATCATCAGAAGCCGCCAGGACATGAGCGAGACGTACAATGGCACGTCGAACAACCCGGGCGGGCCTGCGGGCGTGCAGGCGAATATCCCAGGCTATGTGGCTGAGGAAGGCAATGCGAACGCCCAGTATGAGAAAAAGGAATCAACGCAGAATTATGAGATAAACGAAGAAAAATCGAAGATAGTAGCCTCGCCTGGCTCGATTCGCCGAGTCAATATCGCGGTGCTCGTCAACGACGACATCACGCGCGCACAGCAGGACAGCATCATGCGCTCGGTCTCGTCGGCTGTGGGCATCAATCCCGAGCGCGGCGACACCGTCTCCGTCGAGCCGCTGCCATTCACGACGACGGAGGCAGACCAGAGACTCGCCGAGCAGCAGGCGGAGCTCATGCGCAGGGAGAGGACATTCTACATGGAGATTGCAGGACTGCTGCTGATTGTGGCGCTCGCGGCAGGTGCTATCCTGATGCGCAGGAGAAAGACGCAGCTCGAGCGTGAGGCCATGGAGGCCGCTGAGCGTGAGGCTGAGCGCCTGCGCCAGATAGAGGAGGCCAAGAAGCGCGAGGAGGAAAGACTCAGGCGCGAGGAGGAGCGCAAGAAGCGCGAGCTCCAGAGAGCTGCCGAGGAGCAGAAGAACGCTATTCTCGATCTCGCGGACGAGGAGGGCGTCGAGCGCGAGCTCACGCCTGAGGAGAAGCAGCATGTCAAGGAGCGCGAGGCAATAGAGAAGCTCATTAATGAGAAGCCAGCCGAGGTCGCAATGCTTGTGAAGACTTGGCTGTCGGAGGATTGATGACATGGCAGATATGTATGACGAGCCGGAATCCGGGGAGGAAATGAGCAACCAGCAAAAGGCTGCGATACTTTTCATTACTCTGGGACCGGAATTCTCAGCCAAGGTGTTCAAGCACATGGCTGATGACGAAATAGAAAAAATAACACTGGAAATCGCCAATCAGAAGCAGGTCACGCCGAAGCAGAAGCAGCTCGTCATGAGCGAGTTCTACCAGATGGCGATGGCGAAGAATTATCTCTCGACGGGCGGCCTTGAGTACGCGCAGGACGTCCTCGAGAAAGCGCTCGGCGCCGAGAAGGCGGCGGACATCATCAACCGTCTGACGACGAGCCTGCAGGTGCGGCCGTTCGACTTCCTGAAGAAGACGGACCCGTCGCAGCTACTCAACTTCATTCAGAATGAGCATCCACAGACGATCGCGCTCATCATGGCGTATCTCGATCCAGACCAGGCGGCGACGATACTCGCGTCGCTCTCGCAGGAGCGTCAGGCCGAGGTCGCGAAGCGCATCGCCATCATGGACCGCACATCGCCGGATGTCATTCGCGAGGTCGAGCGCGTGCTCGAGAGGAAGCTCTCGTCGCTCGTCACGCAGGACTTCACGACGGCGGGCGGTGTCAAGGCCATCGTCGAGGTGCTCAACCGCGTCGACCGCACGACAGAGAAGACCATCATCGAGACGCTCGAGGTCGACAACCCAGAGCTCACAGAGGAAATCAAACGCCTCATGTTCGTGTTCGAGGATATCGTCATGCTCGACGATCGCTCGCTGCAGATGGTGCTGCGCGAGGTCGATACAAAAGACCTCTCGCTCGCGCTCAAGGCAACGACGCAGGAAGTCGCCGCGAAGGTGTACAAGAACATGTCAAAGCGTGCGGCTGACATGCTGAAGGAAGAAATCGAGTTCATGGGCCCAGTGAAGATACGCGATGTCGAGGAAGCCCAGCAGAAGATTGTCAATGTCATCAGAAACCTCGAAGACAAGGGCGAAATCGTCGTGTCGCGTGGCAAGGGAGACGAAATGATTGTCTAGGATCATAAAGGCATCGGTCTGGGACGAGGCTCCTCGCATTGTAGAAGTCCCTGCGCCGGAGCCAATGCCCAGCGATTCAAATGACACCATTTTGATGAATCCAGATGGAACAATAGATATAGAGTCACTGAAGGCGGAGCTTTTGGCGAAGCTAAAAGTGGACGAAAAAAAAGAGCTCCACGAGATAGAGCTCGAGCGCAGCAAGCTCGACGGCGAGCGCATGAGCTTTGAAGCGGAGAAGAAAAGCTTCATGGACGAGCTCGACAAAAAGCGCAAGAAGCTCGACGATGAGCGTGAGGAATTCGAGGCGACGCGCGACGCCATCATGGCCGACCTCGTCTCGAAGAAGCGCGAAGCCGAGGAAATGCAGGACAAGGTTCGTTCGGAATGCGGCATCATGAAAGCGGATGCCGAGCAGGAAAAGCAGAACATACTGGATGATGCCCATCAGCAGGCGGACAGCATAAGGGCCGACGCCCAAAAGGAAGGCCACGAGCAGGGCGTGGGCGAAGGCCGCGAGCAAGGAAAACAAGAGGTACACGAGGAGCAAAAGTCCATCATCATCGAAGCGAATGAGAGAGCCGAGAAGACACTGGATGACGCGAAGAGAGAGGCTCATGAGTATGTGCTCGGAGCCGAGGCTGACATCGCAAAGCTCGCCATGTACGTCGTCGAGAAAATCCTGCCTCAGCATTTCATCGACGTGCCGACCATCATTCTTCCCGTCATCAGGGAGGCTTTGCTCAAGGTGAAGGACCAGCCAGAGGTGATACTCCGCGTGTCGCCAGCTGACTACGACCTCGCGCTCATGGCGCGCTCGGAGCTGCAGGAGCTCCTCGAGGGCAATGGCACCATCACGGTTCATTCCGATGAAAATCTCAAACAGGGCGACTCCGTGCTCGAGACGCCGAATGGCAACGTCGATGCGCGCATCACGACGCAGCTTGAGACAATCAAAAAGGCTTTACTGGATGTCGTGAAATGATGGAAATCAATCTCAATAAATTCAAGCAAGCAATAGATAACGCCGAGCCCATCAAGATGGATGGCAAGGTGACGCAGGTCATTGGCCTCGTCATCGAGTCAAAGGGACCAAATGTCAGTCTTGGTGAGCTGTGCTATATAAAATCACGCATGCCGAATGTCGCGCCGATACCGGCGGAAGTCGTCGGGTTCAGAGAGGGATTTGTCCTCCTCATGCCTATCGGCGAAATGCTCGGCATTGGGCCGGGATGTGAGGTAGTCTCGGCACAAAAAACACTACAGGTCAAGGTCGGGCCGCAGCTTTTGGGGCGCGTGCTCGATGGCCTCGGCAATCCGATGGACGGCAAAGGGCCGATACTCAGCAAGGTCGAGTATCCGCTGCAGTCGTCGCCGCCGGACCCCATGCACAGGCCGCGCATCAAAAAGCCGCTTTTCGTCGGCGTGCGACCGATAGACGGGCTCATGACGCTCGGCTCGGGTCAGCGCATAGGCATCATGGCGGGCTCGGGCGTCGGCAAATCGACGCTGCTATCTATGATAGCGCGCAACACCGAGGCAGACATCAGCGTCATATCGCTCGTCGGAGAGCGTGGCCGCGAGGTCCGCGACTTCATAGAGCGCGATCTCGGAGAGGAAGGCCTCAAGCGCTCGGTCGTCGTCGTCGCGACGTCCGACAAGCCGGCACTCGTCCGCATAAAGGGCGCGATGACGGCGACGGCCATTGCGGAGTATTTCCGCGACCAAGGCCACAGGGTCGTTCTCATGATGGACTCCGTTACGCGATTTGCGATGGCGCAGCGCGAAGTCGGCCTCACGGTCGGCGAGCCGCCTGCAACACGCGGCTACACGCCGTCGGTGTTCGCTCTCCTGCCGAAGCTCCTCGAGCGCGCGGGCACGAGCGACAAAGGCAGCATCACGGGCATCTATACCGTGCTCGTCGACGGCGACGACATGAATGAGCCGATTGCCGACGCGGTCAGGTCCATTCTCGACGGCCACATCGTGCTGTCGAGGGCGATTGCCGCGCAGAACCATTTCCCCGCGATCGACATACTCGCGAGCGTCAGCCGTGTCATGACGGATGTCGTCGACAAAAAGCACATGGATGCCGCGAGAAAGCTCAGAGCACTCTTGGCGACATACCACGAGGCCGAGGACCTCATTCACATCGGCGCTTATGTTAAAGGCTCGAGCAAGAAAATCGATGAGGCCATCGCGAAAATTGATAAAATCAATGATTTCCTGTGCCAAGGCGTTTTCGAAAAAACGACATTTGACGACATGGAAAAACAACTGGAATCAATCTGATATTTGAAATAGACTGATGCAGAATGAAAAAATTTCGGTTCAAGCTCGAAAAATACTTGGAAGTCACGCGGCGCAAAAAAGACGAGGCAGAAAGACAATTTGCCGAGGCGTCGAGGCTCCTCGAGGAGTCAAAAGTCCAGCTGCAGGTGCTCATGCAGGAGATGCAGAAGGGCAAGCAGGACTATGACGAGCTCGTGAGCGCGGGAAAGCGCACCACGGTGGGCAAGCTCATGACGTTCAACAGCTTTTTTGCGTGGAAGCGCAATCAGATAGCGCGTCAGCAGCAGGTCATAGTGGAGTGCCAAGCTGACAAGAAGATAAAGCTCAACGCGCTCTTGAAGCTCATGAGCAAGCTCAAGAGCATAGAGCAGCTCAAAGAGAAAAGACTGCAGGAGTACAAGGACGCAATCCTCTTTGAGGAGAGCAAGCAACTGGATGAGATAGGCATACAGCTTCACATGAGACGCATGAGAGAGGAGCGCAAGGCGTAATGGATTTGTCGGGGATAAACGAAGTCATGAATCGCATAGCCGACATAGAGTACATGGTCGGCATGAGAAGACGTCCTGGCGGCGGCGCGAGCTTCCAGTCCATGCTCGACAGTGAACTCAAGGCAAACGAGGCGAGGCCGAAAAGCACCGCAGACCGCGACGCCACGGCGAAGGGCTCGGCTGACGCCATAAATGAGGCTTCAGAGAAAATAAAGCTGAATACGAATGCCATGCCCGACTATGCGAAGACGGCACAGCTTCGCATGGCAGAGCGTGAAAAGCTCAGCATGGGCAAGGATGTGCCGACGAGCGCGAGCGGGAGCTATGGCAGCCCCGCAGGGCAGATGAGCCCGACGGGTGCGGGCCGCGACAGCACGTATGCCGACGCCATCAATCAAGCGGCGCAGGAGTATGGCGTCGATCCAAAGCTCGTCGCCGCGGTCGCTGAAGTCGAGTCGGGATTTAACCAGGACGCTGTGTCGGGCGCGGGCGCCGTCGGCGTGATGCAGCTCATGCCGGAGACGGCGGCGACGCTCGGCGTCAATCCCTACGACGCGACGCAGAACATCGAGGGCGGCGCGAAGTACTTGGGCGAGCTCATGAAATCATTCGGCGGCGACGTGAGAAAAGCGGTTGCCGCGTACAACGCAGGGCCACAGGCCGTCAGGGACTACAATGGCGTCCCGCCGTACGGGGAGACAGAGGACTACGTCGACTCCGTGCTCGACCTTTACAGATAACACTCTTTTGAAAAGGTGATCTAATGCCAGCCAATGCTGCTGCGGACGACGCAGTACTAAACGATGAGACAACTGAAGATAATGAGGACACTGGCGCCAGCTCAAATGAGAAAAAGTCGTCTGTCAAGAGCCGTATCCTGAAGTTCATAGGGCTGCTTTTTGCACTCGCCTTTTTGATTGTCGTCGGCTTTTTCGCAGGCATTTATCTCCGTATTTTCGATGTCCATGCGATAAACGAGCAAATCAGACTGTATGATTTCCCGAGCATTGGCGAGCTTTTCGTGAAGCCTGCTGAGCCAGAGGAGGAGGCCACGGCATCGACCGAGGCCAGCGCGTCGACGGAAAGCAAGACGGACGCCGACAAGAAGGACAGCAAGGACAAGGCAAAAGATGAGAAAAAAGAGGAATCTGAGCCAAAGAAGCTGACGAAGGCTGAGATAGAGAAGGAGCGCAAGGCGCTCGAGGCCGCTGAGAAAAAACGCGTCAGCAAGCTCGCGCGTCTTTACGGCCAGATGAAGCCGGATGATGCGGCGTCCATACTCGAGGAGGTCAATGACGACATCGTCATCGCACTTCTCAAGAAAATGGATGAAGGTCAGGCGGCACAGATTTTATCCAAGTTTGATCCGAGCAGGTCAGCTCGCATAACAAGAGCCATGTACTCAGGCACCATGACGCAGATGACATCCGCAGGTGACTCCGATACCAAAGGCTCGACAAGCGGGCAGTAATATGGGCCAGCTCTGATTAATAAATAGTTTCCACAGATTTTGAAAGGAGGTGCACAAATGAAAGCAGCAAATGTCATGATGACAAGGGAAATGCCGAAGGCAAACAGCTCGATGAGTGCAAGCGCAAAGCTCAAGGCCATGAACAAGCGCGTCAATGTCTCGACCAACGTCGATGCAAAGACGAGCGATTCTTTTGACAGCGCACTCGACGATGCGCAGAACGCACGCATTGAGAGGAATGCCGAGGCAAAGCGCTCAGCCGCGCGTGACGCCCGTGCCACCAGCAAGGATGACGCGAAGTCCGTGAAGTCTGATGACAAAGTGGACAGCAAAGCGGTCAAGGATGACAAGGCAGTCGCTGATAAGAGCGATGACAAGGCCGTGGCAAAGAAGGCCGACCAGAAGGATGTGGCTGATGATGCGGCTAAGGCGGCTGACGCGAAGCAGGATGATGTGAAGGACGCGGCGAAAGCGGCGGAGGAAGCATCTGAGAGCGGCAAGGTCGAGTCTCCGACCAAGGACGGCAAAAAGACGGAGCCCAAGACGAAAGGCGCGAAGTCCGACGGCGATGCAAAAGCCGACACGGAGCAGAGCGCTGATGATGCTGCTGAAACGACAGTGACGGCCGCGCCGACGACGCTGAACGCCATGCTCATGGCGATGGCGAGCGCGGAGGGCGAGGCGGCGCCAGTGGCGAGCGAGGCAACGAGCGAGACGCTGACTGCGGGGACGGCTGCTCAGACAGACGTACAGCAGGCACTCAATGGTTCTCTTGATGTGCTTCTTCCGCAGGATGCCGACAAGACCGCTCAGGCGAATCAGAATCAGGCGCTCATGGATCTCCTCTCGGGCACGAGCCAGAGCGTCACGCTGACAGCCAAGAGCGTGGCAACAGACGCGACGGCGTCGGCTGACGCACTTACGCAGATGGCGGCGCAGAACATGCTGAACGGCGACGGTGTCGCGGCAGAGGCCAGCGCACTGACGGAGGGCATGAACGTCTCGACGAATGCGGGCACTGCGGCGGCACTGAACGACGCATCGGCGACGCAGGTCATAGCGACGGCGGCGAATGTCACGGCGCTTCAAGGCAACGTGATGACGAAGGCGACGTCGGCAGACGGCGCCGAGGCGAAGCAGACTGACACATCGGATGTCAACCTCATGCGCGGGCTGAACCTCACCGTCGAAAACACGATCTCGATGCCGAAGGCAGAGAGCGGAGCGCATCAAGCGTTCTCCAATTTGATGCAGCAGGGAAATGAGTCGGGGCTTTCCAATCAGACGATGACGATGACAAATTCCGATGGTGACGTCATCACGCAGGGCAACCAGCTTCCCGAGGAGGCAGCATTCGACACGGCAATGGTGAGCCAGAACGTGAGCCAAAGCAATGTCAATGCATCGGGCACGTCGAACGGCAACGAGACGCAGAGCGTCACAGGACTCGGCTTCACGCTCCCAGGCATGCAGTCATCGGTGAACGCCACGAGTACCACGCAGGCAGCACAGCAGGCACCCGTTCGCGATACGTACCACGTGATGGATCAGATTGTTGAGCAGGCGCGGCTCATTCGCTCCAGTGAGACGACGGAGATGGTCATACACTTGAAGCCAGAGCATCTTGGCGAGCTCACGCTTCGTGTTTCCGTTTCGGCGCAGGGCGCCGTGAACGCATCGTTCCATACGGACAACCCACAGGTGCGCGGCCTCATCGAGAACTCCGTCGTTCAGCTCAAGCAAGAACTCGAGGCGAACGGCATCAAGGTGGACAACGTCAATGTGTCGTCCGACCTCACGGGCGATTTCTTCGCGCAGAGCGAGGGCGGCCAGTCTCAGCAGGGCTTCCAGCAGCGTGAGGAGGCTCGTGCGCAGGCGATGATAAGACGCGCATTCGACGACGATGACGCGATGTCCGTCGCACCCGTCACGGACGGCACGCAGGCGACGGCGCCAGCGAGCGAGCCAACCATCGGCGACGACAATGGCGTCGATTACAGGATTTAATCAGCGTTCCTTAACAAGTATTTCCTTAAGGAATAATCTAAAAGGGGGAAAACAACATGTCAGACAGTACGTCACTCAACACGATTACCGTGAACGGCACGACGTATTCGGCGGCGGACTACGAGGCACAGAAAGCGACGAAGACGAACAGCAACAACTCGCTCGACAAAGATGCTTTCCTGCAGCTCCTCGTGACGCAGATGCAGTATCAGGACCCGCTCGACCCGCAGGACAACAGCGAGTATGTCGCACAGCTTGCGCAGTTCTCCGCGCTCGAGCAGATGACGAACGTCTATGAGTCCGTCTCCGATGTGTCGAAGCTCGTCTCGAACATCGATACGTCCGTCCTCGTGAGCCAGCTTTCGAGCATGATTGGCCAAGAGGTCCAGTGGACGACGACGACGGCTCAGACCGATGCGAACGGCAAAGCCATCGTCGATGAGAACGGCAATACGGTCACGAAGAGCGAGTCCTACACGGGCAAAGTCACGGGCGTATCGATTACCGATGGCGTTCCGACCGTCATAGCCGATGTGAACGGCAAGTCGATGCAGGTGGCAATCGGCGAGATCACGCGCATTGGCGAGGTAGCAGAGACTGCCAAATAATACCCAAGGAGGATATTAAGGATGGCAGATTCCAGAATATACTGGTCATCACAGCCGCTCATGCCGATTGGCGGCGCGCAGAATGTGCAGAACGCGCAGAGCCACAGAGCGAGTGAAGCGAATGACAGCAGAAAGTCATCGTTTGCCGATGCGCTGTCGGATGCGTCATCGCGCGTCAGCTTTTCGCAGCACGCCAAAAAGAGGCTCGAGGACAGGAACCTCGACTTCTCCGAGCAGGACTTGACACGCCTCGACAGCACCGTCGAGCGCATGGCGGAGAAGGGCGCCAGAGAGTCGCTCATATACATGAACAACGTGGCGCTCATCGTCAGCGTCCCGAACAGGACTGTGATAACGGCCATGGATGGAGAAAGCACGAAAGAAAACATATTCACGAACATCGACAGCGCGGCGATTCTTTGAAGCTGGACCTTTGAGGAGGCTTTTGGGGCACTGAATGACAGACGCGTCCCGCCGCGCATAGGTTGCTTGAAGTTGATTTGATTTAGTTGATTGGCAGGCAGAAAGGGGAGACACATCGTCTCCCCGGGCTGTCTGATTTTTGGGAAATGTTATTATGATGGGGAGTTCAGAATGATTAAGCTTACAAAATTTAATTCCGAAGTAAATAAAAAAGGAATTTTCATACTCAATGCCGAAATAATAGAGACAATAGAAGAAACTCCCGATACCGTCATCACGCTCATAAACGGCAAGAAGCTTATCGTCGATGAGCCGATGGATGAAGTGGTGAGAAGAGTCATGGCATACAGGCGGGCTCTTCAAAGATATTGAAGCAGGAAAAATTTTTAATTTGCCAATAATGCGGGTTCATTGATTTCATCGATGCCCGCTTGGATATGAAATAAAATGAAAATGAGGAGTGATTTGAATGGCTGACGAGAAAAAGCCGGCAGATGATGCAAAGAAGGACGATGCTGCTGCGGCAGAGGGAGAAGAGGCTCCAAAGAAGAAAAAGCCCCCAATGATTTTCATCATCGCGGGCGTTCTTGTCCTGGTTGGTCTCCTGCTGGCGGGCGGCATAGCGTATTTCGTCACGTCGAGGATGGTCAGCTCACAACAGTCGAGCGGCGGCGAGGCCGCATACTCCAAGTATCATGACCCTGGCGTCTTCATCAAGCTCGGCGACGCGAAGGAAGGCCTCCTGGTCAATGTCGGCGGCATCAAGGCGCAGCGCTTCCTGAAAATCGGCATTGTCCTCGAGATGAATCCTGGCAAAAAGGACATCATCACGGAAGGCAAGATGAACCCAGTCGCTGAGACGAGGATGCTCGACACGGTCCTCCAGATACTGCGCTCCGAGCCTATAGAGGGCTTCGATGCCATGAAGCAGGAGGAGCTCAAGGATAAGATCAAGACCGAGGTCAATCACGAGCTGGGAGAGGGCTCAGTCTACAACGTCTATATAACCAGCTTTATCCTGCAATGACAGATGAGACATTATCAAAGGGAAGGAGGGTGAAGATTGGCTGAAGACGTACTTTCCCAGTCAGAAATAGATAAGCTCCTGTCGGCGCTGTCGTCCGGCGATGTGACCGGCGAAGAGATAAAGGCCGAGGAAGAGCAGAAGAAAGTCAAAGTATATGATTTCAAGCGTCCTGACAAGTTCTCAAAGGATCAGATAAGGACTCTCCAGATGCTTCATGAGAACTTCGGGCGAATGTTCAACACTTATCTATCCACCAACCTTCGCAGCCTGGTAGACATAGATGTTGCTTCTGTTGAGCAGCTCACATATCAGGAATTCATACAGTCGCTCGGCAATCCGAGCGTCATAGGGGTGCTCGCGGTGCCGCCCCTCAAAGGCAACATCATCATGGAGCTCAACACGAGCATTGCCTTTTCCATCATAGACCGCGTCTTTGGCGGCCCGGGGACGAACACCATAAAGCCCCGAGTGCTGACAGAGATAGAGGAGGCCGTCATTCGCCGCACATTCTCGAAGGCTATTGAAAATTTCCGCGAGGCGTGGGAAAATGTAGTGCAGATGAGACCCCGGCTCGAGGTCATGGAGTCAAACCCGGCCTTCGTTCAGATTGTTCCTCCGAGTGACATGGTTGTCATAATCACTTTGAAAATCACGATTGGCGATGTCGAGGGATTCATGAATATATGTATTCCTTATCTCGTGCTTGAGCCTATCATGTCGAAGCTCACGACGACGTTCTGGGTCGCCTCGTCGGTGACGAAGGAGCAGACGCCGGAGCAAGTGGCAACGCTTCAGAGGAAGATAGCAAGGACGAAGGTGCCGCTCATCGTCGAGATGGGCAACATAGAGATTTCCATTCGAGAATTCCTCACATTGGGATTTGGGGATGTGCTGCAGCTCGACACGAAAGTCAAAGACGAGCTGCCAGTATTGATCGGAAAGCGAAGAAAATTCTTCTGCAGGCCGGGCACATTCGGAAAAAAAACCGCCATTCAAATAACGCGAGTGGCTCCAGAGGGAGATGAAGATACAGATGAGTGATGACATGATATCGCAGGAGGAGATAGATGCTCTTCTCAATGGCGGTGGAATACCTGCGGCGGGCGATGCTCCGGCAGGGGATACGCCGCCGGCAGCTGATGCTGGCGCTTCTGCCGATGCTGGCGCTGCTCCGGCTGACGCTGGTGCGGCATCAGCCGTCCCGAATGCCGACGATGTCCTCGATGACATGCAGAAGGATGCGCTCGGCGAGATCGGCAACATATCGATGGGCAGCGCGGCGACGACGCTCTCCGTGCTATTGGGACACAAAGTCTCCATCACTACGCCAATGGTATCCATCGATACGATGGAACACATCAAGGCCAACTATCCTATGCCGTATCTTTTCGTTGAGGTGGGATACACCGTAGGCATAGAGGGCAACAATATCCTCGCGATACAGGCGGGCGACGCCTGCATCATCGCTGATTTGATGATGGGCGGAGATGGTACGAATCCGCCGACGGATCTAAACGAGATTCACATGAGCGCGGTCGGCGAGGCCATGAACCAGATGATGGGCGCGGTCTCCACATCGCTCTCGACGATGTTCAACAAAAAGATCGATATATCGCCACCGAAGGTCGGGCTCGTTGATCTCAGCACGAAGGAGCCTGTGACGGAGATCGTCGGAAACGAGGATCCTGTCGTCAAGATTTCGTTCCGCATGGAGGTCGATGGCCTCATCGATAGCGAGATCATGCAGATACTCCCTGTGCCGATAGCGACAGAGATGGTCGACAGCCTCATGCACAGCGCAAGCGGTGAAGAGGAGGAGGCCGCACCGCCTCCGGCTCCCGCGCCCGCTCCGGCGCCAGCACCTGCGCCGACACCTGCTCCAGCACCCGCCCCAGCGCCTGCTCCGGCACCTCAGCCCGCGCCGCAGATGGCGCCGCCGCCGATGCCGCAGCCAGCGCCCGCGCCTCAGGCACCGTATCCGCCGCAGCCACAGTATGCGGCTCCGCCGGCAGCGTACGCGCCGCCGATGCCGGGCTACGGTCAGGCGAGAGTCGCGGCGGGCGTGCCCGTCGCTCCTGCGCAGTTCACGCCGCTCGCGACGGGACCCGTGCAGGTCAATGACGCGAACATCGGGCTCATACTCGATGTGCCGCTTCAGGTCTCCGTCGAGCTCGGCAGGACGAAAAAGACGATCAAGGAAGTCCTTGAGCTTGCGAATGGCTCGATCGTCGAGCTCGACAAGCTCGCGGGCGAGCCTGTCGACATCAATGTCAACGGCAAGCTCCTGGCAAAGGGCGAAGTCGTCGTCATTGATGAGAACTTCGGCGTGCGCATCACGGACATCGTGAGCCCGGAGGAGAGAGCGCAGAGACTCTCGCAGTAAAAGTTTGCAATGTTTTCTTGCAGAAATGTGATTGATTGCGCTATAATACACGTAGTCAACAGGCAAGATGACTATAAAAATAAAGATGAAAACAATTTTGCCAACATTGAAAACCTTGGAAAACCTTGGAAAATGAGGAGAGATGAAACATGGCAGTACGAGTTTTGGTCGTTGATGATGCAGCATTCATGAGAATGATGGTTAAGGACATTCTTTCAAAGAATGGCTACGAGGTCGTCGGCGAGGCCGAGAACGGCATGAAGGCTGTCGAGAAATATCAGGAGCTCAAGCCTGACCTTACGACGATGGACATCACGATGCCGGAGATGGACGGCATCAGCGCTGTCAAGGAGATAAAGAAGATAGATCCGAACGCGAAGATCGTCATGTGCAGCGCCATGGGCCAGCAGGCGATGGTCATTGAGGCCATCCAGGCGGGCGCGCGTGACTTCATCGTCAAGCCGTTCCAGGCTGACCGCGTCCTCGAGGCAGTGAGAAAAGCCGTAGGCTGATTTCATCAGCTGAGCTTAAACGTGCTTGGTGCTTTTGGGATGCTTTGGCTTTTGATGAAAAGACGATATGTCTTGTTTTTTGCCATGCTGGCGTGGGCTGTAGTCTGCCCTGTTGGGGCGATAGCATACGCCGCGGATGAGGCGAGCGGCGGCGGGTATCTTTCGGGCTACTCCGAGGTCGACCCGAGACCGACAGCGATGTCGTGGTGGTCGACGCTCGCGTATCTCGTGAGCCTTCTTGCCGTGTTTGCCTTCGTCGTCGTCATGGCTTATTTCGTGTCGCGTTTTTTGAGCGGGCATTTCGCGCGCGTCGGAAGCGGCCAGGGGGGACGCATACTCTCACACGTGCCGCTCGGCCCTAATCGCTCCGTGTGCATCGTGGAGCTCGGTGAGCGCGTTTTCATGCTTGGCGTGACGGAGCATCAGATCACGCTTCTGTCAGAGGTGACGGACAAGGATGAGATAGAGCGGCTCAAGAAAAGCTCAGAGAACACGTCCGGCCTCATGAACATGAACATGAATAGTACGGAGGCCATTCTTTCCTCGCAGATTGGCTCGCTTGAGGCTTTGACCAAGAGGATACCGTCCCTGTTTCGCAATGAAGGGGGTCGCGGATGAGAAAGGATTGTGGGGAAGTGGACAGGAAATGGCGGACTCTCATTTTTGTGGGAGCCCTTCTTTCTTTTTTATTTGCCACGCAGTCGGCATACGCGGCGCCGATTATTCCAAATCTCAATGTGAATATAGGCACGGCAAATGGCCCGCAGGACGTGGCAGTCACGTTGCAGCTCGTGGCGGTGCTGACGATACTGTCGCTCGCGCCGTCCATCATCGTCATGACGACGGCGTTCGTGCGAATCGTGGTCGTCATCGGCTTCTTGAGGAATGCGATGTCGACGCAGAACGTGCCGCCGAATCAGGTGGTCATCGGGCTGTCGCTGTTTCTGACGTTCTACATCATGTCGCCGTACTGGAGTCAGGCAAATGAGAACGGCATACAGCCGTATCTCGCGGGACAGATAACGCAGGAGCAGGCCATCACGAACACACTCGCGCCGATTCGTGAGTACATGTTCAAGCAGACGCGTGAGTCTGATTTGGCGCTGTTCGTGAATCTGTCGAACGCGGAGCGGCCAAACACGCAGGACGATGTCTCGACGTTCACGCTGATACCGGCGTATGTCATCAGCGAACTCAAGACGGCGTTTCAGATTGGCTTCATGATTTACATCCCGTTCATCGTCATCGACATGATCGTGGCGAGCACGCTGATGTCAATGGGCATGATGATGCTGCCGCCTGTCATGATTTCGCTGCCGTTCAAGATTTTGCTTTTCGTGATGGTCGACGGCTGGCACCTCTTGATAAAGTCGCTTATCGTGAGCTTCAAATGATGGAGTGACGAAGCAAACGATTAATCAATAGGCGCAGTGTCTGATTTTTTTATAGAAATGCTGGATTTTTATTATTCGTGCATAGATTACGTTCGCGATTTTTATTTTGACACATAAGGGGGATGTGAGCATGTCAGGTGACGTCGTTGTCCAGCTCGGTCAGCAGGCGCTGATGACCGTGCTCCTCGTGTCTGCCCCGATGCTCGGCCTCGGTCTCGTCGTCGGACTTTTCGTGTCCGTGTTTCAGGCCACGACATCGATACAGGAGCAGACGCTGGCATTCATCCCGAAGATTATCGCCGTTTTCGTCGCGATACTGATTTTTGGACCGTGGATGCTGCGCATCATGGTCGAGTATGTCATGAACATATTCATCAATCTGCCGCTTTACGTGGGATAAATCAGAGGTGAAGAGAGTTGGACTTCTTCGATTTGATTCAAAACCACGCGGCAGTGTTTCTCTTGGTGATCACGCGCTGCACGGGGATTTTCATGATGTCTCCGTTCTTCGGCAGCTTGAATATCCCTGTCTACGTCAGAGTCGGCACGGCGCTGGCTTTCTCTGTCGTCGTGTTCCCCGTCGTGGACGCGGGCATCGTCATAGAGGCTCCGCCCACGGTGCTTGAGTACGCCGCAGTCGTGCTCAAGGAGCTCTTTGTGGGATGGATTATTGGCTTCGTGGCCTATATCTCATTTTCAGCAGTCAATATGGCCGGCAAGGTCATGGATATGCAGGTGGGATTTTCCATCGTAAATGTCATGGACCCGACTTCCGGTCAGCAGATACCGCTCATCGGAAGTTTTCTTTATAATCTGGGCCTGATTGTTTTTCTCGTCACGAATGGGCACCACATGATCATCGCGGCGCTCGTCGGCAGCTTTGAGTCTGTGCCGCTCCTCGCGCTGTCGCCCGACGTCGAGATTGCCGAAATCATCGCGCGATTCACGACGGGCATTTTTTCGACGGGCATGCAGATTGCTCTGCCTGTGACGTTTGCCATCTTCATGACGAACGTCGGCCTCGGCATCCTCGCGCGAACGATGCCGCAGCTCAACATCTTCGTCGTCGGCATACCGCTTCAGATCATGATTGGCCTCTTTGTGCTCGGCATTGTCCTTCCGTTCTATGTCATTTTCTTGGATGTGCTTTTCAATGGAATGTATGGCAACATATCAATCATTCTCAGAAATCTCACATAGCATCGACAGGCTCGACGATTTTCGATTTGACCTTCAGCTCTTCGCGGGAGAGAAGACAGAGGAGCCTACGTCGAAGCGCATGTCGGACGCGCGCGCGAAAGGCAACATCCCGCGCAGCCAGGAGCTCTCGAGCGTCGCCGTGCTGCTCGGCGGCTTTTGGGCGCTCAAAGTCATCGGCGGCGACATTTACATCGAGATTTGCAACTACTTCACATATATTTTCGACCACTTGAACACGACGGTCGACACGGAGACCGTCATGCAGCTCTTCATCGGCATGGTCATTGTGCTCGCGAAGACGGCGTTCCCCATCATGTTCATTATCATGATTGCGGGCTTCGCCATCAGCCTTTGGCAGGTCGGCATCAATTTCACGACGGAGACGATTGGCTTCAAGCCGGAAAATCTCAATCCCATAAATGGGCTCGGGCGAATTTTTTCAAAAAGAGCCCTCGTGGAGCTTTTAAAATCTGTATTTAAGATTATAATAATAGGTGGGTTTCTCTACTCGTATCTCAAAGACGAGATACTGCAAATGCCGAAGCTTCTCTATCTCGATCTCAGCGCGAGTCTGCCGCTCATCTCGGACATCATTCTCATGATGGTGTTCAAAGTCATCGGTGTCATGTTCGTGATGGCATGCTTTGACTACGCGTATCAGAAATGGCAGAACTACCAAAGCCTCAAGATGAGCAAGGACGAGGTCAAGGAAGAGTTCAAACAAATGGAAGGCGACCCGCAGATCAAATCGAAGCGCATGGCGAAGCAGCGCGAGATGGCGATGGCGCGCATGATGCAGGAAGTGCCGAAGGCGGACGTCATCGTGACGAACCCGACGCATTTCGCGGTCGCGCTGAAATATCACAGAGGCATGACGGCGCCGGTGGTCGTGGCAAAAGGCCAAGACCTCGTGGCGCAGAAAATAAAGGAAATAGCCCGCGAGGCCGGTGTCACGATTGTCGAGAACAGGCCGCTCGCACGGGCACTCTACGCGACCGTCGATGTCGGAGGCTCAGTGCCGCCTGAGCTCTACAAGGCCGTGGCAGAGGTATTGGCCTATGTCTACAGACTCAAACATGGCAATTATGCGGCTTAAGGAAACGCTTATTACTTCAATTAATCAGTGTTTCCTTCACATATAATCTAAAAGGGGAACAACCAGATGGCAGCTGCTGCAGCCGCCGCCAAAAAATCAGGCGGTTTCATTCAAAAATATAGTGACGTGCTCATCGCCGCCACTATCATAATGGTCGTTCTTATGATGATCATACCGCTTCCGACGATGCTATTGGACCTTCTTCTTTGCTTCAACATCACGTTCTCGCTCATCATCGTCATGGTCACCATCTACAACGCGGAGGCACTGGATCTTTCTGTTTTCCCGTCGCTGCTTCTTCTTACGACGCTTTTTCGTCTTGCGCTGAATATATCATCAACACGCCTCATTTTACTAAACGGATATGCCGGCGAGGTTATTACCGCATTTGGCAACTTTGTTGTCGGCGGTAATGCCGTCGTCGGCTTTGTTGTGTTTATGATTATCGTGGCGATAAACTTCATCGTCATCACGAAGGGCGCCGAGCGTGTCGCTGAAGTCTCGGCGAGGTTCACGCTCGATGCTATGCCGGGCAAGCAGATGTCCATAGACGCCGACCTCAACC
>OMWN01000035.1 GCA_900314765.1 uncultured Selenomonadales bacterium
ATCTTTGCACTAATTATAGCATATTTGATGTACGATGTGCTAGTTATATTGTGTTATTGTCAAATTTTGTTATTGAACAGTCACTAAATAATCCCAGCATCTGTTACGCCAGCCTCCCCAATGGGGGAGGTGCCGAGCGAATGCGAGGCGGAGAGGGTTGCACATTGACCTTTGCAGAGAACTTCCAAATAGTGAAGCTCCACGTCTTACATCTTATTCAATAGCTCTGGGTGGCGCGCGAGCCAGCCAGAGAGCTCGCACCATCCGTCGCGCTCGCGTGTCCAGCGGCCATCGTCTTCGCGGAGCGGCACGTCGCCCTGCGTCACTTCGAGTGACTGATAGCGCGCGTCTTTGAACAGGCCCATATTTTTCTCGGTGAGCCAGTGATACGGCGTCACGATGTGGTCGATGTGCTCTGTCATGGACGGGAACAGCGCGCGATACTCGTGCCCTTTTGGTGCGAGGAGCTCGACGAGCGTCGGCATGATGTTCATGTGGCTCGCGATCGTATTGCCCGCGAACATCGTGGACTCGAGCTCTGGGTGCTGCATCGCAAAGAATGTGCCGACCTGCTCGCGTATCGTCGGCTCTTTCCTCGCGATGAGGTCGTCGCCGAGCGGCACGGCGCCGACGGAGTGGTCGCCTGTCACGATGAAGAGCGCGTCGGGGTAGCGTTCCTTCATTTGGTCGATGAATCGGAACAGCGCCCAGTCGGAGTACCAATACGTGCCCATTTTCTTTATCATGGCGTGGTCGCTCATGAGCTTCGCCGTCGGATTTTCGAATATTTTCTCCGCTTCGAATCCGTAGTCAGCAAGCGGCATCTTGTACGGGCCGTGGTTCGACGTCGTGTAGATGAAGTGGAGCACGGGCGAGTCGTCGTCGCGGTCCATCGCCTCTATGCGGCGCGCAGCCTCGTCGAGAAACACGTGGTCATAGACGCCAACCCATGTGCGCGGCGCGTCGGGGCCGCATATATCGGGCGCGAAAAACGCGCCGTCGAATCCAACAGAAGGCAGGAAGTGCATGAGATTGCCGGCATTTTTCTCGCCGCCGTACCAGAAATACGAACGATAGCCAATGCCGCGCATGGCCTCGGGGAGACGCGTTGGCACGGTGCCATGCCAGAAATTTTGATTTTCATTGATCTCGAGCTCCGCATCGTAAATGCCGAGGAACAGCGCGACAAGCGACGTGCGCGAGCGCGTGCCGCCCGAGAGGAAATTTTTGATGTAAAGCGTGTGCGGCTGCTCGATGAAACGATGGCCGCCCTCCGCGATGTGAAGATTTCTGTAAATCGGGTCCATCGGCGCTTGCTCATAGCTCTCGGCCAAGAGGAAGAATATATGCTTCGGCGGCTTTATGCGTGCGCCATTCGCGACGCGGCGATACGCGTCAATCGGCATCGGGAGCTTTTGCCACGCGAGATTTTTATATTTCCTCGGCATCACGCCGTCGATGAGCGGCGCCGCCGTGTCGTCCGAATGTTTCAGCAGCTCATTCATTGGATGGCGCCAGACGATTTCAAGCGCGCACATGTCATCGACCGTTGCTTTCGCCATGAAGATGTCCTCCTTGACGACGACGGGAATCTCGTCCCACTCGGGCTTGTCCTGATGCTTGAACGTGCCGCCGAAGCGGCAGAAATAAAAAATCGCTATGACGGCGAGAAACGTCACGACGTTGAAGAAATACGTGATGGCCGCCGACGGAAACTCTGGGTAAGGGAGCGTCGGCGTCATGAGCCACACCCGCGAAAGCGCGCACGTGACGGCGAGGTACGGCACAAGCGAAACGATGAGCACGAGGCCGTGATTTTGATTGAAGAAAATGTCGAGGAGATTACGCTTGTTTGCGTGATGCGCGAGCCATATCAGATGATTGTAAATGTCATGATAATGGTAGTAGAAAATCATCTTGCCGACAAAGGCACAGTAAAGCACGATGAGCCAGACCGCGAGCCCGAGGACGCGCAGCGTATCGCCCCAATCGTACATCGCGGGCACGAATGACGCGGGTATGGAGACGAGCACCATCGAATAGAGCAACACGTAGGCGTTCCAATCCATGCCCCACCAAAAGCCGTAACGAAACGAATGATAGAATTTTTTATAGTCGCGGCGCACGTCGGCAAGCGTGTAGTGGCCATACACGGCGATGAAAATCACGCGAAAAATCGCGCAGACGACCGGCGCCACGCAGAGGAGCTTGAGGTCCTGCTGTATGCCGTGAAAAAAGAGTTCGTACAAATTTTTTCTCCTAAAATAAATTTTATAGCGCGCGGGTGTAGATGAGCATGCCGCCGAAGCCGCGGTAATCGTTCGGCCCGTGTTCGTTGATGTAGTAGCGCTCGACGCGCAGCTCCAAATTGTCGCGCTCGCTCATGCGCCATTCGTACGACGCCATGAACGACCAGCGCGTCGGCTCGTGCCAATAGTCGTCGGCCGCATTGTCGCCGTACGTCGTGTAGCGATACACGTCGCCGTGGCCGCGCTGATACGACGCCCTGAGATGGAGCGACCGCCTGTGCTCGCGATCGAAATCGTGCGTCCATCCGAGGCCCGCCTCATGCCACGAGACGCCACGATTATACGGGCTGTCCCATGCGCTGTTGCTGAACGACGTGCGCCCATCGCGCGTGATGCGCGCAAACGCCTGAAACGAGTCGAGGTCCGTCACGTCGTGGCTGTAGTAGAGCGCCGCCTCGAGGCCGTTGCCATCCTTGTAGCTCTGGCCGTCCTGCTCCGTCGACGCCGACGTCGTGACGCCGAGACGCGCCATTGCCTGCCCGCGGTCGCCCGCATGAAGCCACACGAGCTCCGAGCGCAGCTGATTGCCCGGCGATACGTCGCCTTCGCTGATGCTCTCGTGCCTGTTGCCGTCGTCGTCCGTCTCAAAATTTGAATATCTGTAGTCGTAGCCGCCGCGCCACGCGTACGAGACGCGCCCCGTGAGGCTGTCTTCCTCATTATAATGACGCGTCACGGCGACGCCCGGCGTGAAGGCCCAGCCCTCGCCAAACGACGCATAATGTGCAAGCCCCTCGGGGAGCTGCGCATTCTGGTGCGTCTCCGTGCCTGTCGGCAGATTCACGGCGAATTCGTAGTGGACGTCGTATTTCTTATGGTCGTTTTTGACCGTGGCCGCGAGCGTCGTGTCCGTCATGCCGCTCACGCTGCCGTGGTCGCGCCCCGACGATGAGCGCACGTACGCCGTATCTATGCCGACGTCGAGATTTTTGCTGCCACGATAAAAGCTCTGATTGACGGCGAGCTGATGGCCATTCGCGGGTCCTTTCCAATTATAGTATTCGAGCGTCGTCTCTTCGGAAAAGCCCCCATCGTCCAGATGTTTCTCCGCATCCTCAACCGACGCGAGATCATTTTCCACCGTTTTTTTGTTGCTCACGGCCTCGAGGAGCCATTGGTCTGCCGCCTCTTTATTTTTCTCCGCGTCGCTCACGAAGCCCTGCTCAGTCACGACATCGGCCTCGAGCTCTGCCTTGTCGTTCGTGAGGTCGGCCACATTATCATTGGCCTCCTCGGCGAGACTCTGCGCCTCGTCGGCCTCGTCCTGCAGCGCGTCATACTCCGCTTCCATCGCATCGAGCGTGCTCTGGAGCTCATCGAGCGCCGCCTGCGCCTCGTCAATCTTCGCCTGTGCCGCCGCCATTTCAGCGCTCTGCGCGTCAGACGATGCACCACCTTGCGCAATAACATCTGATGCGCTCGTATCAACGTCTGACGCGTATGCCGTGCGCTCGCCGCGCACGATGGCCTCGACCTCCTGTATGCGGTTCTGCTGATAATCGACAGACCGCCATGCCGCCTCTATGCGCGCGGCGAGTGCGTCGCCGGTCAGAGGCATAGAGGCAATGGCGGACACTTCCGCATCGTTCGTGAGGTCTATCTCGCCATCGATGCTCCGCCCGCGCGGCGCATCGTCGTCCTCTGCGTCGCCATAGCTTCCCATGCTCTCCTGCGCCGCCTCTGTCGCCGCGCGCTGCTCCTCGAGCTGGGCGGCGTACTGCTCCGCCGCCGCGCGCGTCTCCTCGGCCCGCGCCGCGCGCGCAAGCGCCTCGGCGTGTGCCTCGACGAGTGCACTGTTCACACGCGCGAGCTCCGTCTCTGCCGCTCTGAGGCTCGACTGCGCATCTTTGAGGTCCGCTTTCGCGCTCTGCTGGCCCTCCGCCGCAGAATTCAAATCGTTCTTCGCCTGCTCGAGATTTATCTTCGCGGCCTCTATCTCGTGGCGAATGGCATGCACCGTGCGCAGATGGTCGCGCGCGTTCCTCATCGTGCGAAACGCGCCCGTCACGTCAATCATCGTGTTTGAGCTCGACGCGCTGACGAGCGGCGTCGACGCGATTGTCGCCGCCACAGCCGCCGTTGCGGCGGCGGAGCTTTCTTTCGCGAGGCGCACAAGCATCGGCTTTTGGCTCCACTCATACGATTGATGGCGTCGACGCGTCATCCTGTACGAACGCGACGTATCGGCGGCGTTTTCGCCGAGCTGATTCTTTAGCTCATTCTCGCGCCTCTTTTTGAGCTTCCGCCCACCTTTTCGACTGAGTCTCATACCCGTGCACCTCCTTTTATATAAAAAACAAAAAATAATTCACTTACAATTCCCCATCATTATATCCCGATTAATAGCCGCTGTCCATTAACATTATTAATCGCTCCATCGTATCATGACCTCGCTGCCTGTCGTCTCGACGAGATACGTGCTGTCGGCAATCGCAGTGATGTTGCCGCCGACGACATTATTTTCATCGATGACATGATTGCTCCTGAGTATGAACCTCAGCGGGTGCTTATTGCCGCGCGTCGTGAGCCTCATGCCATGCTCCTCGCGCACGACGTCATAGTCCATGTCGAGATAATCGCCCAAGAGATCCGCGCACTCCGAGTCAGTGACGGCACGATACCACGGATAGCGTGTGAACGATTCGTCGAGGAACGCTCGCATGCTGTCGTGCATCATGCCCCACGAGAGGTCTTTGCTTTCCTCGTAGAAAATCTCATCTGGGTGAACAAAATGCGAGAACACGCCGATATAATTCGCGAGCGAAATCACGACCCATGCATTGATGCGCGTCGGACTGTAGCCCGACGTGATGCGCGGTATCTCATACGTGCCGTCGTCGTTTCGCACGAAATCCTGATAATACGCTTTGTCCTCCGTGAGACCCTCGAAAATCGACGAATAAACTTTAAGCGTCGGCACAGCCTCGGCTACGGCCTCATGGCCGTTCTCGTCGAGAATATCAGACGGCGGCACATACGAGCGAAACTCATAGTCGGGGTACGACTCCTTTGCGTAGCGATAAAGTTCCTTCATCGCCGCGACCATCTCGCCCTTGTTCGGCCAGCCGACATAGTCGTGCTTTTTATAAAGCTCGGGCGTCAAAAATCCATCGACCTCGAGCGGCTGATGGTTGTACCCGTGCAGACCGAGCTCGCCGCCCATGTCGAGGAGCTCCCTGCCGTAGACGATGAGATTGTCACGCGCCTGTCGCCCGTTCGATGGGGCAAACGGCCCTGTTACTTGTTTTCCGTATGTTTCGATAATTAGTCCCGTATATTTTAAATCATAGCGGCGCGCGAGGTCTTTCATATACGGCCACCACACCGTCCTGTAGAAATCGACCGTCGAAAGGCCGAGCTCGTCGTAGATTTTCTCGTAGTTGCCCTCCGGCGCAGGCGCAGGGAAATCGTCGATGAAGAACAGCTTCACGCCGAGCACGGGGTATATGGCATCGTCGCCGCAATGAGCGATGAGCGCCATGAGGATGCCGATATTTTCCTTGTCGTCGCGGACGGAGCCATTGAACGCCATATAGCGGCCCGCGCCGTACGGGTGCTGCCACACGAGCGGGACACCGTCTATCGTCTCCATCTCTATGCTCGCGTCGGGCGCGAGCGTGAGCGTCGTCGCCGTGTACCACGTGCCGTCGGAGCGGCTCGAGTCATAGCCTTTGCCGCCGAATATGAAGTCCGTCAGCACGCGTATGCCCCAGACATTGACCTCAGCGCCTGCGCTCTCTATGCCGAGGCCGCGATACGCCCGCGCGCGCGTGTCGTCGTCGCCGAGCTCCGTGTCGGGGTGCATGAAGAGCGCCGCTGAGCCGCCCGCCTCGACGTAGTCGTTGATTTTGTCAATGAACTTTATGAGGCCGACGCGCCCCGTCGCGATGAGCACGCCGCGATAATTCTGCGGCACGAATTTCACCATGTCATCCACCGTGATGGAGACAGATTCCTTTTTTATCTGCTTCAAAAGCCACTCGAGGCGATGGCGCGCGAACGTGCTGTCCACGCTGTGCGGGTCGTAGACGATGAGATACGTCTCGCGCGACGACGTCGGAAGCTCTATGCCATCCACCTCCGCGCTCTCCTCTATCTTCGTGAGCGTCGATTCATTTTTCGGCGACGCGAAGTGAAGAAAGCCATCCATGCGGCTGAACTGGAAAAAGCACGCGAGCGCAATCACGGCCGCAGATATTATGAAAATGCTTCTTTTATCCATTAAAATCCCCTTGAATCGCGATTAATAGCCGCTGTCAATGAATATTATCAACCACTCCAGCGTATCATGAACTCGCTGCCCGTCGTCTCCACGAGATACGTGCTGTCGGCAATATCAAATTTGCATCGCTGGCAGGCTCGACCAAACGTCGTCTCCACGAGATACGTGCTGTCGGCAATCGCGGTGATGTTGCCGCCGACGACATTATTTTCATCGATGACATGATTGCTCCTGAGTATGAACCTCAGCGGATGCTTATTGCCGCGCGTCGTGAGCCTCATGCCATGCTCCCCACGCACGACGTCATAGTCCATGTCGAGATAATCACCCAAGAGGTCCGCGCACTCGGAGTCGGTGACGGCGCGATACCACGGGTAGCGCGTGAACGACTCGTCGAGGAACGCACGCATGCTGTCGTGCATCATGCCCCATGTGAGGTCTTTGCTTTCCTCGTAGAAAATCTCATCGGGGTGAACAAAATGCGAGAACACGCCGATATAATTCGCGAGCGAAATCACGGTCCACTCATGGGTGCGCGTCGGACTGTGTCCCGCTGTGATGCGCGGTATCTCATACGTGCCGTCGCCGTTTCTGCCGAAATCCTGATAATACGCTTTCATTTCCGTGGATCCAGCGAAAACCGACGAATACACCTTGAGCGTCGGCACGGCCTCTTTCACTGCCTCATGGCCATTATGGTCGAGAATATCAGATGGCGGCACGTACGAGTGAAATTCGTAGTCTGGATATGACTCTTTGGCGTAGCGATAGAGCTCCTTCATCGCCGCGCCCATCTCACCCTTGTTTGGCCAGCCGACATAGTCGTGATCTTCGTAAAGCTCTGGCGTCAAATATCCATCAACCGCGAGCGGCTGGTGATTGTACCCATGAAAGCCGAGCTCGCCGCCCATGTCGAGAAGCTCCCTGCCGTAGACGATGAGATTGTCGCGCGCCTGCCGCCCGTTCGATGGCTTGAATGGTCCTGTTACTTGTTTGCCGTATGTTTCGATAATTACCCCTGTATATTTTAAATCATAGCGGCGCGCAAGCTCCTTCATGTACGGCCACCAGACCATCCTGTAGAAATCGGCCGTCGAGAGGCCGAGCTCATCGTAGATTTTCTCGTAGTTGCCCTCGGGCACCGGCGCCGGAAAATCGTCGAGGAAGAACAGCTTCGCGCCGAGCACGGGGTATATGGCATCATCGCCGCAATGTGCGATGAGCGACATGAGCACGCCGATATTTGATTTGTCATTGCGGACGGAGCCGTTGAACGCCATATAGCGGCCCGCGCCGTATGGGTGCTGCCACACGAGCGGGACACCGTCTATCGACTCCATCTCTATGCTCGCGTCGGGCGTGAGCCTGAGATTAGTTGCCGTGTACCATATAGTGTCGGAGCGACCCGAGTCGTAGCCTTTGCCACCAAATATGAAGTCCGTCAGCACGCGTATGCCCCAGACATCGACCTCGGCGCCCGCGCTCTCTATGCCGAGAGCGCGAAACGCCCCCGCGCGCGTCGTCGCTGCCGCTCTCCGCGTCGGGGTGCATGAAGAGCGCCGCCGAGCCGCCCGCCGCGACGTAGTCATTGATTTTGCCCATAGACTTTATGCGGCCGACTTGCCCTGTCGCGATGAGCACGCCGCGATAATTCTGCGGCACGAATTTCACCTTGTCGCCCACCGTTATGGAGACCGATTTCTTTTTTATCTGCTTCAAAAGCCACTCAAGGCGATGGCGCGCGAACGTGCTGTCAACGCTGTGCGGGTCGTAGACGATGAGATACGTCTCGCGCGGCGACGTCGGGAGTTCTATGTCGTCCGTCTGCGCGCTCCCCACAATCTTCGCGAGCGTCGATTCATGCGTCGGCGACGCGAATTGAAGAAAGCCATCTATGCGGCTGAACTGGAAAAAGCACGCAAGCACAATCATAGCCGCCGATATGATGAAAATGCTTCTTTTGTCCATCGGAATCCCCTCGAAGCTCGCTTATGAGTGCGAATTCATTCTATCAAATCATTGCGCTGTTTTCAATCTATATCATTGTCGCGTTCTCAACGACTAAAACAATTTTTTACATCGTACAAAAATCGCCATGCTTTCATCGAAAGGCATGGCGTTACATTTATTTGTTTTTGTTTTGGAAATACTCATACGCATCGATGACATCAAGAAATGAGCCGTCGAATCCCGCCGCGAGAATCTTGTCGAGATACGCGCCGCTGCTGCCGAGCAATATGTCATGCCATTCCTTCTGCCAATAGCGCACCTTCATGTTGCCTTCCCAATCTTTATTTCTCTCTTCGATGAATGACGGCGGATTTTTATGCCACGCAGGCTGAAAATACGGCCTGTAGTCCTCGGCCTCGCCGATGCTCATATACGCCGCGACGAGGCGACGCTTTCCGTTTGGCTTTCTCTTCAGCCGCTCGACCTCGCCGTTTGTGAGCGGCGTGTCGCCAAAATAGAGATCGATGATGAGCAAATCGTACGGCGTCGCCGCAAGCGCATCGACATACGCCTCGCGGCTCTCGAATTTCCCCGGGTTCAGCAGCACGAGATACGTCGATACGTCCGCGAGCTTTTCTATGTCCTTCTCATTCATGGCAGGGCGATGCGCCTTGTCTGGTATCTCGTCGAGCTCACGCGCAAATGACGCGCTCATGACGAAGCCGTCGAGCTTCGCCTTTTTGTATGCGTCTTTGGCCTGAGATTTCGTCTTCACATAGTCAAGCGCAAAAAGTGGCTTGCCGTAGAGCCTCGGCAGCTCGAGCACTTCCTTCACGTACGCTCTCTCATCGTCCGGCGTCTCGTCGCCGTCGTTCATGTCCCAGCCGTAGTACACAGACTCGACGAGCTCGCCATCGAGCGCGTCCATGAGCCGCGCGACATTCTCGGCCGTGTTGCCGCTGTATGCGTCCGCATGGAAAAGCGGCGCACCGCCATTGCCGAGCAAAAAGAATCGCGGGTTCTGCCTCACGGCATAGCTTTTGAGCTCCGATATGAGGTCCACCATGAGCGTGTCATACGCCATCGGTTTATCGCCTTTCATATTCACGCCATTTTGCGCGCCCGCGCATGCCGTCGAACAAAATGACAGCGTCAAGAGCAAAGCGAAAAATATATTGCGCATCATCATTTTCGCAATGGATGCTAATTTTATTGATGCCACTGCGAACGAGAACTTTTTGTAATTTCCCATTTCCGAAATCACCCCACCACCGCCAACGGCGGTCCCCAGCCCCTCAAGGGGCGGACTTAAATACGCTGACGCGTAAGCACAATTTCTCTCCACCTAAAGCGCATAATTTCAAATTCATTTCTTGTTATCGTTTTCGATTTTCTTTATCGTATCTCCGCTCTCGATTTCATTTATGGAGTCTCTGATCTCGTCCATGTCCTCAGGCGCCTTTTGATTCATCGCCTGCTGTATCTTTTGCTCACGCATTTTCTCCTGCTCTGCTTCTTCCTGCTCGACGCCGAGGAGCTCGAGATTGACATATCTCGCGCCGTAGAGCTTCTCCGCTATCTTCGTCAGTATGCCATGAGGCGGCATGTAGAACACTGGCTGAGAGCAGAACACGAAGTAATTGATGCGCTTCGCGAAATGGCTGAGCCGCCAAAATCCGAGGAGACACGACGTCGCCGAGGCGACGAAGAACGTGAAGCCATAGCTCGGCTCGCCGAAAAACAGCAAGCCGATGATGCCGAGCACGATGTTTGAAACAGCGAAGAACGCGGAAATATATAGGACGTCCTGCTGATAGTCGAAATAGATGAACAAAATGTAGACGAGCTGCAGGAGCCCCGTGAAGAACGCGCCGAACAGCAGCACGTTGAACATATTGATTTGACCGTACGTGATGCCCGCGAACGAGAGGAGGTAGCTGCCGAGCGCGAGCCAGACGAGCGTGAACACGAGCTGAAACTCAACGATATGACGCATCTCGAACCACAGCGTGTACAGGAGATTTTTGCGCGCGTCGTTTATGGAGCGGAAATTGCCCTTGCGCGTGACGGCGATGAAGTACGATGCGTAGCGGTCGTAGAAATTCGTCTCGACAGAGACGACGAACATCATCATGAGCGGCAATATGGAAAGGAACGCGTAGAACGTCAGCACATCGTAGATCGGCGCGTAGCGGAACGTGTCGGCGACACTCACGCCGAGCGGCCCTTGCCATATTATGATATTCGGCAGGAAAAGGCCGAGCATGTAGAAAAACGATATGAAGAAAAGACGCCAGTGGCGCTCATAATACGGCAGAAATGCAAAGCTCATGCCCTCGCTCGGCAGACCAAAATGCGCCGTGATGCAAAGAAGGAAGAACAGCATGATGAACGCCATGCCCATGTCAACGGCCAACAGTCCCGCCTGGTCCGCGCCCATGAGCGATGCACCGTGGAAAAGCATGAGATACGCGACGCCGAACGAGATGAGCACACCGAGGAAATAGCCGAGGAGCAATCGCTTGTAGTTTTTGATGGCCGAGAGATACACGCCCTCCGCCCACACGAATGTCAGCATCGCAAAGAAAAGATACGCGAGCCACTTCGTGAGGAGCGGCAGCGGGCTGCCCCAGAGGAAAATCGCGCCCGATATGCCGCAGATGACCTCGAGGATGGCGCCGATGCCGAAAAGCGACGATGTGACGTCCTGCCAATGCGCGACGGAGAGGCAGTCGGCCACGTAGCGCGTCAGCACCATCGTGAAACCACCCGATATGACCTGCGAGAATATGAAGGAATAGACGACGGACGCGACGAACACGCCCGTGACAGCGTCGGGCGTACCGCATATATGATAGAGCAGCTGCACGCCGAGTATCATGAGCGTCAGAAGGGCGAACGGCCCCGCCGTAATCATCGCGGAATATGAATACGCCCTGATGTGGCCCGCCGCCGTGCGCGCCGTGAAGAGTTTTTTCAACTCAAATCCTACGCCTGCCATCGCTATGCCTCCTTTCAGTGTTTGTTATCGTAATTATATTAAGAAATTTTGTATCGCTATAAATATGAAAATTTTATAAGTTTGTTAAGACCCTCTCCGCCTCGCATTCGCTCGGCACCTCCCCCATAGGGGGAGGCTGACTTCACAGATTCTAGAATTATTCATTCTAGCTCAATAAGCGACTGATGAGAACGTGAGATATTTTTATCCTTCAGCTTAAGCGCAAAGACTCTCAAATTTCGCCTCCCCCGCTGGGGGAGGTGCCCCGCAGGGGCGGAGAGGGTCATGCCGCTTGCGGCTGATGGTCACCACTATTTTCATTTTTTATCATATTTTGCGTAAATATTTTTGTACGCGTCGATGAACTGGTCGAAGCGGTAGTAGCGCTTGACGCGCTCGTAGCCGACGTTTCCCATTTTGCGCCTGAGCTCGAAGTCACGCAACAGTTTCTTTATCTGCTCCGCCATGTTCGTGAAGTCCATCGGCGCGACAATCTCGCCCGACTTGCCGAGGTCGTCGCCATTCATGCCGTAGAGTATCTCACGGCAGCAGCCGACGTCTGTCGTCACGAACGGCCTATGCGCCGAGTGCCCCTCGAGTACGGCGAGCGGCTGGCCCTCGCTGATGGACGACAGTACCATGAGGTCGAGCTTCGGTATGTAGTCCACGACATTGACAGAGCCCGTGAACGTGACGTTCCTCAGATGAAGCATCTGCACCGTCACACGGCAGAGCTCATAGTAGTCTGGGTCTTCTTCGACGTTGCCCATGATGATGAGCTGCGTATCTTTGAGGTCGTCCTCGAGTGTTACAAGAAAGAACGCACGCAAAAGCGTAACTATATCTTTTATAGGCACAACGCGCACGACAGCACCGATGACGAGCGGCTCATCCTTTGCCTTCGGCGTGAGCTCGCCGATGCCTGCAAAGCGTTCCATGTGCACGCCGTTCGGCACTATCGTGATTTTCTCCTCATCGCAGCCGAGGCTCACCTCGACCTCTTTGTTGTGCTCGAAAAGCGTGTAGACGCTGTCGGCTGTCCTGTACGAGAGCTTCGCGAGATTGTAAAAGTACCGTATCCAGACGGATTTGAAGTCGCCCTTCGCCCAGTCACTCTTGATGATCTCGACCTCGCGCTCACGCGAGTAGATGCCGTGCTCCGTGATGATGAAAGGTTTTTGGCTGAGCTCGGACGCGAGCGCGCCGATGACGCCGCAGTAGCCCGTCGCGACGCTGTGATAGAGGTCCGCCTCTGGGAGCTTTTGCCACAATAGATAAAAAAGCGGCACGAGCATGGAGCGCAGCGTCCAAAAGAAATCCGTGAACGGCAGATAGCTGTATCGCTCCTGATAGACCTCGTCGATGATGTCGAAAAAATCGCTGCTCATGAAAATCGAGAGCGGTCCTTTGAAGCGCCCCGGCGCGCGAAAAATGCGCGACAATTCCTTCACGTCAAACGGTTTGTCGCCCGTCACGAGGTCGTGAATGATGCGTCGCTCGTCCGCCGACAAAATATTTTCAAGCAAGTCGTTTGAACGCTGCTTCAAAATCTCGTCGAGAAATTCTTCCTGTATGCCCGTCATATTGTCGGGCAAATCGTATTTGAAATTGCCGCGGTCCTTTTCCTCCGCGCCGATGGAGTAGACGAAAAAATCATGCTCCGGGAGGCCCTTCATGAGCATCTGCACCCATGACGACACGCCGCCGACGACATAAGGATATGAGCCCTCCGTCAAAAGACAAATTCTCATGCGACGCCCGCCTCCTTATTTTTGTCGTCATCATTACTTTTATGATAATTATCGTTACGCGCCCAATATTGGTACGCATCATTTGCCTCGTCCGAAAGCTCATGCCCGCCCGCGCGCAAAGCATCGAGTCCTTTGAGCGCATCATCGAGCCGTGACCTATCGTGACCCTCGACCGCGATTTTAAGAAGCTCCATCGAGGCGGTCTCCGACCCTGGGAATTTGTCAGCGAGTACCGCATAGACCTCTTTCGCGCCGTCATAGTCCCGCGCGCGCAGGCGCTCATCTATATCGTCGGCGTAGTATTTGATATTGTCGGGGAAATATTTGTGCAGGCGTCGGAGCACGTCGATATACATGCGCTGCTTTTCATGCCACGTCACGTAGTCGATGAACTCGCGCTGATTGAGATAGTCCTTCAGCACTTTCGCATACTCAGCCACATCGTTCGGCGTCAAATCTCCCTTATTTAAGAGCTTCTGCTCGGCGACGAATATCTGCGACTCGAGATTTTCGACGCGCGATGTGATGAGCGACACCGCATAGTACGCGACCTCGCGGTCGGCGTCGTGCATCGCCATGTTGAGGATTTGCTGGTTTTCAACGAGCGCGCCCTTTATCGCTTCGGTGAAAAAACGACGCTTGCGCTCTATGTCCGGCACGAGATAGACGTCGTTGAGCGGCACGATGTCGTCGTCGAGTCTGTGCCCGAGGAAAAATGCCGTGCCGTACTCGAGCTTTTCCGGCTCGTCGCCCTCATAAAGGCCGAAAAGGAACGCCACGACATTGTAAAGTACCATGATGACGAGGCCGAACACAGGGATGAAGAACACGACCGCCGTGTCGACGAGCGCGCGCAGTTTCGAACGCCGCGTCATGTCCACCAAAAAGAATACGACAGATATGACAGCATGAATGATAAAGAGCGTCACAATGTCGCTGCCATTCAAAACATTCGCTAACATTTCATTAATGCCTGCCATTCTGTCTCATCTCCTTTACGCCGTTGCAGCAATCGCTATTGTATTTATCGTAACAATATGGTTTGTTGAAATTTATGTGGTTGTAAAAACCCTCTCCGCCCCTGCGGGGCACCTCCCCCAGAGTGGGAGGCAAAGTATGTGAGGTTTATTGCTTAAAGCTGAAATGGTAGAATAAAAATTTCACGTTCCCATTAGTCGATTTACAAACATGACAAACTTCACCTTCAATTACGTTGAATTACGTTTTCTGTGAAAATCGCTTAAGCTAATGTGAATAATCTCAGAATCTGTAACGCTAGCCTCCCCAATGGGGGGCAAACATGCCAGTGGCATGTTTGCGCGAGCGACTGCGAGGCGGAGAGGGTTAGAGTATCAACTCCGCTATGTCACCCTAAACTTCACACTTTCTTCATTTGGTGGCTCTTGACCGTGACGCCTTTTTTCGCGAGGCGTCCCATGACCATTTCGGCCGCTTTGTCGTCGGCGTCTGGCAGCAGTATGAAAAGCCGCCCGTCTCTGAGTCCTGCGAAATCCTCGGAGCGTATGACAGGCGAGACTTTTTCATCGAGCTGTGCCGCCGTCATGTCGCCTTGGTCGAGCTCTATCTCCGCGACGGTCAAATGACCCTGCACGCGCCCGCGCTCGACGAGGTCGTTCTCTATGTCCTTCATCGCATCCTCGCGCAGGAATCTCGTGCCCGGTATATAGCGCTTGTCGATGGTGTCCGCCTCGAACATGTACGCCCTGCCCATCGCCGCCGCGATAAGGCGCGTCGTGACGAGCAGCAGGTTTTGCTCGTTGAGGCTCCACTGCTCAAACGTCATGCCAAAAATCTCGATGACGGCGATTGTCTCATCTTGATAGACGATTGGCGCCGCGATGTCCGGCGTGTCGCCGACGAGTTCCCTGTTCACATAGAGCTCCTTGTCGTTGACGAGGCGCACCATATAGTCCCTGTCCTCGACGCGTATCGAGCGCGGCTCCTTCGCCGAGAGCTCGCCCATGCGGACCTTTTGGCGCAGATACCTTTTCTCCGCGCCGACGACGTACACCGCTATATCGTACGTGCCAAGTATCTCCGACACGACGGACGCCGCCTGCGTGAACACGTTCTCGACCGCGACGCTGTCGAGACGTTTTATGATGCGGTACAGCCTGCCGATGCTGTCGTCGGAATTCAGTATTTGACGATAGAGGCGATCCTTCGTGAGCTCGTCCTCCTCGAATTTTTCCTTGAGAAAATTATATTTCTCGACGTCCGCCGCATGCTGCCACGCCGCCGCCTGCCGCTCATACCTGCGGCTGTCCGAGAAATAGCCCGACACGATGGCGACGAAGAGGTACGATATGAGGTGCAAGAGGTGCATCGGCATGTACATGAGCGCGACGACATTCGCGCCGCCGTGCACGAGGCAATATATGAGTAGCACCGCCGACAAAGCCATCGCGATGATGGACTGGCGCTTGCCGTAGAGGATGCCCATCGTGCCGATGTAAATGAAATTCACATCAAAATAAATGAGCGGGTTGACGGGCGAATAGCGCTGAAAATACGCTATGACGCACATCAAGAGAAACCCGACCACGTTCTCTATATAAGGCACATAAGGCTTCACATTGTTCGGCTCGGCCGCGTCAGCAGTGTATTGCTCCTGCTCTTCCGTTTTATCCATGCCCATGAGTCTCCTTTGACTTTCAGAATTTATAATACCTTAAATATAAAAGTGCTCAAAGTCACCCCACCGCCTGCGGGAAGACATGCCAGTGGCATGTCTTCCCGCAGGCGGTGGTGGGGTGACTTAGCGTTTCACAAACCCATTCAATATAATAATCTAATTCAACATTAATGCAGAAAATCCTTCTTTATGGAAATAAAATCCGTCACAAATCCCAATCAAATTCTCGAAATGATGCCGTAGGGGATGGCAATGAAAATCGCGCCGCCGATGATATTGCCGAGCGACACGACGGCGAGGTTGTAGAAAAATCCGCCGATGGAGACGGCCGCGCCGCACGGCGACAACAGCCCAAGCGTGAGCGTCGTCATGTTCGCGACGCTGTGCTCAAATCCGCAGCTGAAAAAGCAGAATATGCACCAAAATGTCATGATGAGCTTCGCGACGTCGTTCTTCGTGCGAAAGCCGCACCACACGGCGAGGCAGACGAGCACGTTGCAGAGGATGCCGCGCAAAAGCAGCGGGAAAAACGGGATGCTCATCTTCGTGGCGGCAGCGCCGGCGATAGCCGCAGCTGTCGCGCCCGAGCCCGCGAGCGACAGCCAATATATGAGCGAAATGATGACGGAGCCAACGAGATTGCCGACGTAGCAGACGACCCAAAGCCGCGCGAGGTCGCCCATCGTGACCGTGCTGCGCATCACGCCCGCCGTCATGACCATCGTGTTGCCCGTGAAAAGCTCAGAGCCCGCGATGATGACGAGGCTCAGCGCGATGGAGAATGCCGCGCCGGGCAGGATTTTCACGAACGGCGCGAACGCTGTCCCCGTGAGCGCGCCATTCACATGAAACGCAATCATCACGCCGAAGCCGATGAACGCACCCGCCAACACCGACGCGAGGAAATAGCCGATTGGATTGCGCGCGAGCAGCGCCGCCTTTGTCTTCGCGCCGTTCGCCATCGCCGTGAATTCGTCAGCAAACATTTTCATTTCCCCTTCCAAACGCGCCTTATCATCAAATATGAAATAAATATGAAATCAAGCAGATTATATCACGCAACAGGCATAGCCGCAAATTATATTGAAATGATTTTAATGTTTTATACAATTTCATACGAAACTTTGAGTGAACTGGGAGTTCACAACATTCGCACGATGCGTTGTTTTATGTTGCGATAATGTGAGATTTTTGATAGAATATCACTTGTCACAAAAGAATACATATAAGTTCAAGGACACAGGTTTTTTGAAAATGCTGAGCGAGCGAAATCGCGTTGATGAAAGATTTTCGCAGTCAGCATTTTTTAGGCCCATGGAGATGGGCAGGAGGTAAAACATGACGAACAACTACATCTCCGAAAACACCGTGCAAATCGACATGAAGGCCACAGGGAAGAGGATTCATGCCGCAATGGCCGCCCACCAGTCCGTATCGGAATGGGCGGACTTCTTCGAGCTCACCGCTCCGCAGGCCATCTACAAGTGGTGGCGCGGCGACACGCTCCCTTCGCTTCCCCACATCGTTGCGCTCGCGAGGTTCCTCGGCACGCCGATTGACAGCCTCATCGTCACGGAGGATCGTGACGGCAGCGATGGTCTCAAATGTGGGCCGCGAGACGACGAAAGCGACATATCGAGCCCACAGTTTGATAACAAAGCCTACCTGCTGACGCGGGCAGACAGTGAATACAGCAACGCAGCATGACACACGATTAAGTAAACTAGTGACTGTTCAATAACACCTAAAACCAAATTTTAGTCTCAAAAAAAGGCTATATCATTGTAACGATATATTTTAAATCATCC
>OMWN01000064.1 GCA_900314765.1 uncultured Selenomonadales bacterium
ACTGGCGTGGTTCATGCTATTTTATTTTGGCTAGAAATGTGGATTTTACAGGGCTTCACAGGTGTTTTGCATATGCGAAGTTTGAGTTATTTATATTTGCTGAATCGATTTACACATAAAATTGTAAGAGCTTCAACACTAGCTAAAAAATCGACTAATGAAAGCGTAAAACATTTCATTTCTTCGTTAAGTTTAAGCGTTAAAGCCTCTCATACTATGCCTCCCACTCTGGGGGAGGTGCCCCCGCAGGGGGCGGAGAGGGTCGCGAATTCGCTTGCGTTAACCATACCAAAAATAGAAGAGACTGACGTTGCCCAAAATTCACGGTCTTGCAACTATCCTCGAGGCGATGCCAGTCCGAAGTAATTCAGCAATTTCCTACAGGCTCTTTGGCTGGCTCCGAAGCGGCGTGTTTTCGCTTTTGCCGCGAGGAAGCCAGACTTAGAGCCTGTCGAAATTGCGCAGTGGATGAGGACTGGCATCGCCAAGGTAACTTTGCATTGCCTCACCAACACCCACACTAAAAAAGCTGCACCGACAATTCGCCGATGCAGCTTTTTTCATGCCAAATTCATGCCGTCTTCACGCCAAAAACGGCCCTAATATTTTATCGTAGAAATCTATGACGTGGGCTATGAGTGAAAAGCCCTTTTCCATTGAAGTGTCTGCCACCATGTCGATGCGTCCCATTTCCTGTCCGTCGTAGAGCAGGACGAGGTCGCCCACTTTGTCACCCTGCTTGACGGGCGCGTTGATGAATCGCGGCATGTCGAACGTGTACGAGCAGCGGCGCACGCTTTCGTTGTCGAAAAGGAGATACTCCACATCCGTGCGCGGGTGCGCGGTGACTTTGTACGTCGTGCCGTCATGCACCCAGAGCGTGCGCTCTATGCGCTCCTTCGCCTCGCCGCGCGAGAGGTGCACGCGCGGGAAGCCGTAGTCCATGAGCGCCGCCGTGTCCGAGAAGCGCGACGCGCCATCGATGGAGTTCATCACGATGCTGATGAGCGTCACGCCGTTTCTCGTGCACGCGCCCGCGAGGCAGCCGCCCGCCGCCTCCGTCCAGCCCGTCTTTATGCCGACCATGCCGGGATACTCGCCGAGCAGTCTGTTCGTATTGTCGGCCTCCCACGACTCGCCCGAGCCCGAGAGAAATCTCACTTGATGCGTCTTTTGTCCAACAATCTGACGAAACGCCGGTATCTGCCACGCAAAGCGCGCAATCTTCATCATGTCGCGCGCCGTCGACACGTGGCTCGGGTCTGGCAGGCCGTTTGGATTGGCAAAGCGCGTGTGCGTCGCGCCTAGCCGCGCCGCGCGCTCCGTCATCATCTCCGTGAAGCGCGTCACGGACGGCGCCATGTACTCCGCAATGGCGACCGCCGCGCCGTTGTCCGACTCGAGCATCATTTCCGTCTCGAGTTCCTTCATCGTGAGGATATTCCCCGCATCGACCTCGGCGTAGTCCGTCGCAGCCGCATCGTAGCTCACGACGACGGGTGCGCTCTGATTCACCTGCTCGAGCGCGAGGAGGCACGTCATGATTTTCGTCATACTCGCGGGGTACATGAGCCTGTCGGCGTTCTTCTCGTAGAGCACGCGCCCCGTCGTCGCCTCGACGAGTATCGCCGACTCCGCCGTGATCTGCGGCTGCAACGCATCCTTCGGATTGGCGGGCGGCATGGCATACGCCCCATGCACAGCCAAAAATATGAAACTGAATAATATAAGCAAAACCTTGCAGCTTCGCATTAACTTGCTCCTTAATAATTCAGATGCCCATCTAATGAGCCATCTTTTCTTTCAAAATCAATCATCCGCGATTCGCACTTCACATCGCAAATCGCTCTTAGTCCGTAAACTCCTTCAGCACATAGAACGTGGCCTGTGATTTCAGCACGAGGTCGCCTTCGTCATCGTAGACATTGGCGACGCAGACCATCGTATGCTTGCCGTTGTGTATGACTTCTCCGACGCCGTAGATGTGCGCGCCCTCCGGCACGGCCTTTATGAAATTCATCGTCATGTCGAGCGTCACGACGCGCTTGTTGCAGCCGAGGCACGCACCGCCCATCGCCGTGTCCGCGAGCGTGAACGCGAGCCCACCATGCGCGATGTGGTACACATTCGTCACGTCATGCTTCACATTCGCGTCGAGTCTCACGCGCGCCCAGCCAAACTCCGTGACCGTGATACCCATATACTCAAGCATCGGATTGTCATTGTAAAACGTCTCTATATGATCCTTGACCGACTGTGCCATGCGCGGGTCATCGTTGAACTTCACATTTTTTATATCCAGCATCAAGTCATTTTTCGCCTCCCATTATCACGCAATCAACGCATCATGCAAATACAGGGTCATCGTCATCATCATAATCATCGACGGTGACCGTACTCTCTGCGCTTTCAGCAATCGGTGCGCTCTCGCCACCCTCGACTTCGCGCAGGAGCTGCATGAACTCGTCGCCCGTGATGGTCTCCTTCTCGTAGAGGAACGTCGCGAGGCGGTCGAGCGCCGCCTTGTTCTCCTTAAGTATCGTGCGCGCCTTCTCGTGCTCTTTTTTGACGAGCGCCACGACCTTCGCGTCTATCTCGCGCGCCGTGTCCGGTGCGCACTGGAGCGACGTGTCGCCGCCGAGGTACTGGTTCGTCACCTGCTCCATCGCGACCATGCCAAACTCATCACTCATGCCGTAGCGCGTTATCATTGAGCGAGCGAGCTTCGTCGCGCGCTCGATGTCGTTCGCCGCGCCCGTCGTGATGCGGCCAAATGCGACTTCCTCAGCCGCTCTGCCGCCCGTGAGCGTCGCGATTTTTTGCTCGAGCTCTTCCTTCGACAGCAGGTATTTGTCCTGCTGCTCGACCTGCATCGTGTAGCCGAGCGCGCCCGATGTGCGCGGTATGATGGTGATTTTCTGCACAGGCGCCTCATTCGTCTGCTTCGCGGCGACGAGCGCATGACCGATTTCGTGATAAGCGACCGTGCGCTTCTCCGTGTCGGAGAGGATGGCGTTCTTCTTCTGATAGCCCGCGATGACGACCTCGACGCTCTCCTCGAGATCCGTCTGCGTCACGGCGGCGCGCCCGCCCCTCACGGCGCGCAGTGCGCCCTCATTTATGATATTCGCCAGCTCCGCGCCCGATGCACCCGCCGCCATCCTCGCGATGACGTGGAAATCGACGTCCTCGCCAACGCGAACTTTCTTTGCGTGAACCTTCAGTATCTCCTCGCGCCCTTTGAGGTCCGGCAGCTCGACAGGCACGCGCCTGTCAAATCGTCCTGGACGCAGAAGCGCTGGGTCAAGCGACTCCGGCCTGTTCGTCGCGGCGAGGATGATGACGCCGTTGTTGCCCTCGAAGCCGTCCATCTCAGTCAACAGTTGATTGAGCGTCTGCTCGCGCTCGTCGTTTCCCATGACATTGCCCGAGCGCTTCTGACCGATGGCATCGATTTCATCGATGAAGACGATGCACGGCGCCTTCTTCTTCGCTTGGTCGAAAAGGTCGCGCACCTTCGATGCGCCCATGCCGACGAACATCTCGACAAATTCCGAGCCCGCTATCGAGAAAAACGGCACATTCGCCTCGCCCGCAACAGCCTTCGCAAGCATCGTCTTGCCCGTGCCCGGAGGGCCGACAAGCAGCACGCCCTTTGGCATCGACGCGCCTATCGACGAATATTTCTTCGGATTGTGCAGATAATCGACGATTTCCGACAGATTTTCCTTCGCTTCGTCCTCGCCCGCGACATCGCTGAAATGAATGCCCTCGGACGACGGCACATATATTTTCGCTTGGCTTTTGCCAAACCCGAACATCATCGAATTGCCGCCGCCCGCGCGATCCATCAGCTTGCGGCTCATGTACTGGCCGATGGCGTAGAACACGATGATTGGCAGTATCCACGTCAAAATGAAATTCATCAGCGGCGAGTCCTTGTGCTTTATGTCCGTCGAGAACTGCGCGCCCGACTTGTGCAGTCTGTCGACGAGGCCAATGTCCGCCATGAGGCCCGTCTTGTAGACCTGAGACTCGTCGCGGTTCGTGAATACGATTTGATTTTCCTCGATGTCAACCTTGCCGATCTCTTTATTCTCCGTCATGTCCATGAACGTGCCGTAGTCGACGGTCTCGACTGCCTGCTCCTCCATGTACGGCTTCGCGAGGTAATTGAATAAAAGTATCGCCAGTATGGCCAGCAAATAGTAAAAAATCAGCGGCCTTTTCGGTGACTCCACTTCCTTCATAAAATTCACTCCTATTCATAGTCTATCTGTCTATTATATCCCAATTCTTGTAAAAATAAAGGAATAAAAAAACCGCAGGATAAATTCATAAAATTCATAAAAAATTTATCCTGCGATTTGATTTCTTCGCAAATGATTTTGACGTCAAATTATTTTTTGGAGTCGCCTGCATCATTTAAATTTTCAAAGTGCTCCCCGATATATTTGCCAATTTGCTCGCCGATGAACTTCTTCGCGTCGTAGTCGGGGTGAAGCCCATCGCTCGTGAACTCACGCCTCATGTTGCCGTCCTCGTCCGTGAGAAATGTCGCGACATCGACAAAGTGCGTCTGGCGACGAATCCACGCATTGACCGCCTCGCGCTCGGAGCGCCAGCCATACGCTGGCTCCTCGATGCCCGCCGCGTCCATGCGCGACGGATTGACAGGCGGCACCGTCACGAGCACGGGCGTGATGCCGTGCGCCTCGCATTTGTTCATGATGGCGCGCAGATTATAGATGACATCGCCCGACGTCTTGCCCGCGCGGATGTCATTCACGCCGCCGAAAATGATGAGCACCTTCGGCGCGAACGGCAGCACATCGCGGTCGAATCGCTCGAGCATGTCGCCCGTCTCGTCGCCGCTCTTGCCAAGATTTTTCACCTTCACGTCGCCCGTGTAGCTCTCCCAGCAATAAAGCTTCAGCGACGGCGGCACAGAGATGACGCCGCCGCCATGCGTGATGCTGTCGCCAAGCGCCGCGATGGGCGACGACGGCGTGACGACCCAGTCGCGCGACCTGTTCCACTCGCTGTACATGCGACCATTGCCGTCGAGCGCGCGCACACGGTAGTAATACGTACCCGCCTCATTCAGCGGCGCAGCGTCATACTCCGAATGCTCATACGTGTAAAAATGACGCACGCGCTTCTCCATGCCGTCGGCGCCCACTTTGTAGAGCTCCACCTCGTAGCTCGACGCATTGATGATGGGCGCCCACGCGTACACGGGATAGAGCGGCACATAGTCCATGTCCGCGTATTCATCGAAAATCATCGGCGCATCGGGATGCATCACGGCCATCGACAGCGGCTCGGGCTCCGTCGCGCCGACTCTTTTATGGTCTACGTCGATGCCAATGACGCTCCACGTCGCGCTCACCCTATCCTCGCCGAGCCAGCCAAGCTCCACCTCGAGCGCGGGACAATACACATTTTTGTACGTGCGCGAGCTCGGCGTGGCCGTCTTGCCGCCCGTGATCGTCACCGTGTAGCCGACGGCGCCCTCCATCATCGGCCAAAACAAAATGCCCTTGTCGAGATTGGCCGACCGCGCCGCCGACGCGACGGCCGTGCCAAGCGAAAAAACGGCACACAAAAAAGCGGCCAGCAGCCATCGTCTGCCAGCCGCGATGATACACCTCATATCAATTTTCACCATTCACGGCCTTTTCGAGCGCAGCATGTGTGTCCTTCAAATGCTGCGTGATGAGATCGACCGCATCGAGCACGATGTCCGCATCGAAATGCGCCTCATCCGCCATGATGCAGACCTCGATGACCACATTGCCATCCTCATCATCGTAGTACTTCAGCAGCTTGTTCGCGCGGTTCAAGCTGTCCATGTACGCCATGAGCGCGTCCTTGTTCGCATCCGTCACGGCCTCCATTGCGGCGCCGACACGAATGACCGTGTACGGGCTCTCGTCAATGAGGATGATCATGTTCGTCGTCATGACGCCCGTCACCTCGAGATTTGTGCGGAAAATGACCGTGTGCATGTCGTCGTCGATTTCTTCCTCATGGAAAAATCCCGCACCCTGCTCCTCGGGCGGCAGCGTCTCCTGCACCTTCTTCAAAAGTTCATCGATATAGCCCTTGAATATCTGGGCTTTCCTGTTCATAGCCATCTGATTTCCCCCAATTAACTCATGTTATTTGCTGTTCTTGTCCATCTCGAGCGCATTGTCGATGAAAAATTTGCCGCCTATCGGCGAGACAACATCCTGCTCGCGGCGAATGTTCTTCTTCTCGTCGACGAAAAGCACGTGGAAATTGTCATCGCGCATCTCATCCTCGCCATCCGCGGCGCAGACAATCGCATACGCGCCATTCGAGAAACGCTTCCTGTAATACGTCTCCACCTTCTGACGCATGCCCTCATCATCCGTGCGCTCCTCATACCTCTGCTCGAAGCCAAACGTCTTGTCAATGCCAGCCCTGCTCATAAAAATACCTCCTTCACTGAAATCAAAAATTTTACTCTACATACATTTTAATGGGAAGAATGAAATTTTTCAACATCAATATTCGAAAAGTCATGGCATAAATTTCGGTGATAAAACTTCAAAAAATGCGTATTTACGCATTTTTTTATGTTATAATCTATTTGTAATTCACAAAAATGCGTATTTACGCAAAAAAAGTAAGTAAAGAGAGGAAAACGTCATGGAAATAAAACGAGAAAGATACATGAACCAACTAATATCGCACATGCACAACGGCTTGATAAAAGTCGTGACGGGGATACGCCGCTCGGGCAAAACGTACCTTCTGTTCAGACTCTTCTACAATTATTTGCTGAAAAGCGGCGTCGCCTCCGACCATATTATCAGGCTGTCACTTGACGACATATCAAACAAAAAATATCGTGATGCCATCGCCCTGTACGAATTCATCAAATCATCCATAAAAGACAACGACATGCACTATGTGCTCATAGACGAAGTGCAGATGGCAAACGAATTTGAAGATGCGCTCAACGGGCTTCTCCACATTGACAACGTTGACACATTCGTCACGGGCAGCAACGCGCGGTTTCTCTCAAAGGACATCATAACGGAATTTCGCGGGCGCGGCGACGACATTCACATCGCGCCGCTCTCATTCGCCGAGTTCATGACGGCCTACGATGGATCACGCGAAGACGGCTGGCGCGAGTACATGATATTCGGCGGCCTGCCCAAAATATTTGAATTCAAAACGGCCGATGAGAAATCGAGATACCTCAAGGGACTTCTGACAGAGACATACCTCGTCGACATCAAAAATCGCAACCGCGTAAAAAAAGAAGATGAGCTCAGCGACGTGCTTGACGTAGTCGCGTCATCCATCGGCTCACTCACCAATCCACGAAAGATTGCCGACACATTCAAAAGCGTCAAGCACGCCTCGATTGCTCCTACCACGGTTCAAAAATACATCTCCCACATGGAAGACGCATTCCTCATAGAAGAAGCAAAGCGCTACGACATCAAAGGCAGGAAATACATAGGCTCGCTGAAAAAATATTATTTCAGCGATATGGGACTAAGAAACGCAAGGCTTAATTTCAGACAAATCGAAGAAACACACTTGATGGAAAACATCATATACAATGAACTGCGCTCACGCTGCGAAAATGTCGACATCGGCATCGTGACACTCAACAAAAAGGACGCAAGCGGCAAAAGTATAAGGACCCCACTCGAAATAGACTTCGTCTGCAACAACATTTCAAACAGATACTACATACAATCCGCCCTTCATCTGCCGACCGATGAAAAAAAGCGACAAGAGGCGCGCCCTCTCATGCACGTAAACGACTCATTCAAGAAAATCATCATATCAAAAGACGCCGTCGCGACCTTCTACAACGACGACGGCATCCTCGTTATGAACCTATTCGATTTTCTGATGAATCCCAACAGCCTTGAAAGTGTATGATGGTATTTATGGCGTAACATTAAACAATTTCCCCATATCACAAAAGCTCTGCGACTAAATCGCCGCAGAGCTTTTTATTTCAACTTATTTTATTTCTTATCTTTTGTCTTTCCTTTATCATCCATTTCACTTGGCCATTCTTGGAATGTCAAGAGGCCGAGCTCGTAGACGCCGACGTCCTGCTTTGTGAGCTCAGGGTTGTCGATGAGTCCGACGAGGAAATGGCCGCCGTACTGGCCGCGGAAGTATGTGCGCACTTCCTGCGTGTCGGCCGTGACGGTGTCGTCGATTTTGCCGTCGCCGTCCGTATCGACGTCGAACGCTTTCGCCGTCACAGTGTAGAGTCCCGCATTGCCCGCGACGTTCGTGATGCGCGCGAATTCAACTGGATGCACCTTCGCGAAATCATCGAGATATTTTTGCTGATCCTTCTCTGGTTTCTTGTCGAGGTCCTCCGGTATCATCTTGTCATCGAAAGCGTCGACCATGATGACCCACGCATTTTTAATGTTGTATTCCTCGTTCGCGAATATCAGCACATCGCCGTGGGCGCTGTCATCCTCGTAGATTTGGCTCAGCGGCACGACGTTTGGCTTCACGGGGCAGATGATGCTGTAGCCGTAGCGCTTGCTCGTGTACTTGTAGCCACTGTTTTTGTAGTAGTCGAGGAGCTCCTCTGGGCTCATCGCAGCCTCGCCCGTGCTGCTCGTCTCTGCTGGCGCGGCCTCAGCCGCATCGGACTCGGTCGTCGCCGCTGCTTCCTCGACTGCGACGGTCGATGTGTCCGCATCCTCAGCCGCAGCGTATACAGGCATCGCGAATGAGCATGCAGCGAATCCCGCTGCTATTGCCATCGCTATCGATTTTTTGAGATTGAATTTCATGAGTCATCCTCCTCGTTTTATATGAAAATTTTTTTCTTTATCATGACACCATAAAGGTGTAAACATTTTTTATCACAGATTTGATACAAGCCTGTACTCTTCTTGAGTTTATAGTGAAATTTATGCTCCACTACTTTTGTCCGCCCCTTGAGGGGCGGGGGACCGCGCTTGCGCGGTGGTGGGGTGACATCTTCACTTCCATTTCAATTTCGTGCATATAAAATTATCAGCCGTAAATGTAAACACAATGAATGAATTTTTCATCATTGCTTATGTTTTGGTTTCAGCATCATTAAATATTATCAGCGCTCATCCATCAAATATTTTCGCACCATGTTCATGGCGGCTTGGCTCGCGCTGAGCTTTATCTGGCTGCGGCTGCCCGTGAAAATGTTTCGCGTTACGACAGTGCTGCGCACGCCCGATACCGCGATGTATACGAGGCCGACAGGCTTGCCCTCAGACGCTGACGGGCCTGCGTTGCCCGTGATGCCGACGCCGATGCTTGCACCGATTTTCGCTCTGACGCCCTCGGCCATCTCGCGCGCGACCTCTTCTGAGACGGCGCCATACGCATCCAAATCTTCCTGCTTCACGCCTAGCGCATCGCGCTTCACTTCATTCGTATATGAGACGATGCCGCCGCGAACGTATGACGAGCTCCCCGCGACGTCCGTCATGCGGCTCGTGAAAAGGCCGCCCGTGCACGACTCCGCCGCCGCGATGGTGAGGCCACGCGATTTGAGCATTGCGCCGACGATTTCCTCCATCGGCTCGTCATCGACGCCGTAGATATATTCGCCGACGCGCGCGCGTATCTCGCTCTCCACAGGCGCTATGAGTGCCCTAGCATCATCCTCTGTCCGAGCCTTCGCCGTGATGCGTATGATATTGCCCGTCGGGCGAACGAGCAAGGCGAGCGTCGGATTTTTCTGCGCGAGGACGAGGTCCTGTATTTCCGTCTCGAGCTTTGATTCGCCGATGCCGAACGTGTCGAGCACGCGCGATATGATGACAGCGTCTATGCCAAATCGCTCAGCGAGATACGGCACGACGCTCCGTGTGAACATGTCGCGCATCTCGTGCGGCGGCCCCGGCAGATTGATGATGACTTTGCCATCGCCATCCTCGAGCACGATGCCCGGCGCCGTGCCCGCGTGATTGTAGATGATTTTTGCGCCGTCTGGTATCATTGCCTGGCGCAGATTATTTTCCGTGAATGCGCGCTCGCGCTTTTTAAATCCCGCCTTGAGCCAATCGGCGTATTCCTCGTCGAGCGACAGACTGCGGCCAAAAACTTCGGCGCATACTTCCTTCGTGATGTCGCCGCGCGTCGGCCCAAGGCCGCCTGACGTGATGACGATGTCCGCGCGCGTAAGCGCATGAGAGACGGCCTCCTTCATGCGCGCGCGATTGTCGCCGACCGTCGTCTGATAGCACACGTCAAATCCGATTTCATTCAGGTGGCGCGCCATCCACACCACATTCGTATTTACGATTTGACCGAGCAAAAGCTCACTGCCCGTCGTAATGATTTCGACTATCATCACTCTGCCTCCACGAAAATCTTATAATATCATCGTAGCCATTAAAACAACGAAACTACACTGCAATATGATTTCAGGCATTTTGGTTTTCATTATATTTGCCACACTACAGCTTTGCCTGTATTATATCATTTTTGCGATATTCATACTATAACTTTGGATAATAGGTGATGAATAATCATGTCATATTATTTCTTATTTTCGCAATGCCAACGCTCAATGAGTTGCGCTGCTTTTTGCTTTATACTATCAAGCAAAGGAGTGGGATCAGCTCCTTGGTGTTTTATCGCTGATGGCTGTATTCCAAGAACATGAATGCGCGTAAATACATCATCCATCGTTTCTTCCTTATCTCTGTAATATTCACTGCCACGTATACGGATAAAACGCCAACCAAGCCGCTCGAGAATCGTTTGACGTTCCATGTCTTGGCGAATTTTTTCTTCACCGCTGTGAAATCTTTCGCCATCACATTCTATTGCCACCTTTTGATTATCATCGCTGACCACTAAATCTATACGGTATGAACCAACTTTCCATTGCGGGGTCACACGGTAGCCCTTAGCAGCCAGCTTTTCGCCAACCTCTTTCTCGAACGGAGACTCGGCCTTTTTATTTAGTTCGATCAGCGAATCCGCATAAGCACTTGGGTTTGACGCATAGTCAAGCAGCTTTTTTCGTATGTCGTCTGGTTTGACATCTGTTGATGGGTCGAAGGAATGTACAATCCATAGTTGATCTTTGGCGCGACTTGTCGCGACGTTGTACCTTTTCTTTGTTGTGCCATCCGCACCATCGGAAACAAGACGCATTGGTCCTTTGCCTGTCGCGCTGTCTACGAGTGACAAAAATATGACGTCACGTTCATCACCTTGGAAATTTGCAGCATTGCCACATAATATATTATGCTTTTCGATGTCAGACTGTTTCATTCGCTTCATTAAGATACTCATTATCAGCTTTGCTTGGTCGCCAGCATCATCACCGAGCATGGAAATTACACCAAACGTCTTGTCAGCGTATTCCGGCATATCAGCGCAAACCGATATAAGCGCAACAATGCTCTCTGCCTCAACGAGATTTTGCTTTTTCCTGCCATCGCGTTTTCCCTGAACTCTATATGGTACAACTGCTGGGCATAGAATACTGCTTTTCTCATCGCGCAGTGGCTTTATCTGATTTTCGTAAATGAAGTAATTGCTGAAACCAATGATATCTGGCATGCAGCGAAAATGCTCTTTGAGCATCAGCGGTTTAAACGTCGTTTGCGCTATATCGTAAAGTGATGTTTTAGCCGTATATAAATTGTCGTTTGGGATTATACCCTTGATGTGCGCGTCTTTCAGATTCTCTATTTTCGTTTCATCTAATCCGACAGACAGCGGGCTCACCTGCTTATCATCACCGACAATAATTGTTTTCTTGCCAATATACATAACGGTCAATGCCGTAATATCTGCTTGGCTGGCCTCGTCGACAATAACAACGTCAAAAATGTTCTTGCCCGGAACAAGACTTTCAAGCACTCTGTTTATTGGCATAATCCAAACAGGAACTGCTTTTTGGCATCTGGCCATCAGGACGCGTGCTTCTTTTCGGCGCTTTGATGCCCACTTTCCCGTACCTTTGCCAATTTTTTTCATGGTTAATTTCCATCCCTGCAAATCTTGCTGAAGTGAAATATCATCGCTGGTTCTATTCAACAAATGATACCATGCCATACATTTAGCTAATTCCGCTGTTTCCTTGCGATACTCTAAACTAAGTTCCTCGTTTTTCTCTTGCAACTCATTTAATGGAGTTACTGCAATATCGTCAAGCGCAGCCCTCAGTTGGGCCCATTTCCATATGCTTACAATATCGTTGGGCGCAACAGATACGCCATATTTGCCGTTCCGAAGTGCAATTTGATTTGCCCATTCAGGCGCAGCTTCTTTTAGCTTATCAAGCAGCCTAATACGTTTTTTGAACACTTCCTGCTTTTTAAGCATTCCTGCATATTGCTTATAAGTTGTTATATAATTACCTACATTTGCTTGTTTCACGGCTACAACCAAATCATGACAAATTTCAGCCTTGGATTGTTGTCCCCCGCTAATCGATTGCACTGCCCTGTTCAGCTGCTGCCTGTAATTATAATAGTCAAATACTGCATCATTGATTTTCACAAGAGTTGGCAACAGTGTTCTTATAGTTGATATGATTTTTTTAATCTTAACATACTGATTATCTAATACATCGATATTACAAATATCGTCAACATTTATTCCGACTTGAGCTGCCGCTTTTGCAATGGGTGTATATTCGTTTTCTTGCCAATCAAGAGCCCTTTCTATCATCGGTATCATCTGCGCAGCAATGTGCTCAGGCTGTTGTTCATTCAGTTCATCAAAAACAGGCAGTCCATGATTGGCAAGCAGCTTATTCCAATACCGTGAGCAGGTCGCACGCATGTCGAATAGGTCCAGCTCTTCCTTTGCTAATTCTATGTCATTGATATTTGAAGCTGAAATTGGCCTGCCATTTATCGTGATATTATCTTCTAGCGTTGAAATGATTCTGCGATTAAAAAATTTGTCAAGGAATGATATACCAGAAGGACTTTTCAACTCATCCAGCCTTTTTGCTATTGCGATTTTTATGTCATCGATCGCTATGTTGTTGGATATCTTCATTTCCTTATCGAACGACCTTGATATCAGACAATTACTTTTTTCATGTGCGGCTTTTATCAAATCAATAAGCTTATTCCAATTATCGCGATAGCCGTTGCCACTAGCGCCATCAGATGCAGCATAAATCATCCACTCATTTAGGGTGCTCAAAGATTCAATGAGTTGACCGAGATAATCCATGCTTTTCTTATTGACTGATTTTATATCAATGGTGTTGAATTCGCGAGACGGATTCATCATTGATTTTGCGGCAATTTTCAGCGTTATTGATGCATCTGACATGTTCCACTCAATTCCAGCATTTATCTCATTCGCCAGAGATTCTACTTTTTGCTTCGCGTCAGATAAATTTGTTACAACATTTTCAAAATCAGTGGGAGACAAAACACTATCCAAATTAGGCATGCTCAATGACAATTCATTTTCATCGGCGGATGACAGTGTCTCATTGCTCTGATACAGAAAATCAAATTCATCACAAGACAAGGGGAGCGCAGCATTCACTTTTACACGTCCTGGAATGTAGTCAAGACGAGATTGATTGTCATGAACGAATTTGGCTGCCTCAATAGGCGAGTATCCCTCACCGTTAAAAACTATCGTTTCGACTTCTTTGTGTCTTATCTGATAGATTTTTCTTCGCACGCTGTTAAGTTCATCAATCACCTTTTGCCGCGAAACTTTGATGTCAAGGGCTTTCCGTCTCTGTGAATCTGGCGAACTGTTAGCCATTTTGCTGATGATGCCGTCTATTGAATGCGCTAGCTCGGCATAATTTCCTGTCATCAAAGAAACGCATAAATCCTGCAAAGGTGCGGGCACTTTATCTTTAAGTACAGTCAATGCTTTTTGCGTGTAGCTGGTGACGAGAACAGTTTTCCCTTCAGACAAGAAATGACCTATCAGATTTGCTATTGTATGTGTTTTTCCTGTGCCAGGAGGCCCTTGTACCACTACAGCAGGGTACTTTTCTATCCTATTTGCCACATCGAGCTGCTCACGATTTGATGGCATGGATAGCAATATTTCAGGATTTTCTCCATTTACTGCTGCCAAATCACTCTCGATTGATGTTTCATCCTCTGACACGCTTTCTTCTCTTTTGCCGCCATCAACAATTTCACCCAATGCATTAGGGAATTTGCCTTTGCCATTTAAATCACTGATTATTGATTCTATTGCTTGCGATGCATCATTGCTTTTCTTTCGTAAGAAAAGAACAGGCTTCCAAACGACAATGAATCTGTTTCTGCCAAAGGACGCCGATTTTCCGTCGTTGTCAACAAATTTACCCTTTGAGGAAAAACTATTTAACAATCCTTTGAGAAAGTCCTTCGTTTTTTCTTTGTCTAGTGGATGATAATCATTTTCGTCAAGTATGGATTTATAACCTGTTATAGCACCATAATCGAGATTGTCCCCTTCAATGTTGCTAAGCAGGGAAACATTTAGCCACGAACTGTCATCTCCATTTACAATGACGATTTTATTGCTCACAGGATAAAAATCAATATGAACATCCTTTATCAGCAATGGATATTCAATATCGTGATTTTTTGCGTCTTTGAATATCCCATTGCCGACAGACAGCACATAACTATCAGGCGCATTGTTTATGGTCATGCGCTCGGTATATAACTCCTCAAAAAAATCGCGCACAGTCTTTATTTTAAATTGTTTTTCACGCCATATATCACGTTTTATTTTCCATATTGAATATGCGGAAGCTCTCTCTTTAACATCATAAAAATGTTCAATGCCAAAGTTCAATTCATCTTCATTATCATGTTTGGCAGTGGTATAATCACCTTTTTCTAATGAGTTGCGAGGCAAAACATCTTTTGTGTAATCATCCCATCCGTCCATAAGCCAGTCCAAAAATAAAGGACTTGGCTTTGGAGGAGGATCAAATTCGGGCTTCGTTACGGATAACAGGACATTTGAATCATCTGAGTTTGAGTCAAGCATTGGATACGAAATAAATCCTTCGTCTGCGTGCGGAATATCATTAAAGTATTTATACCATGCTTCGTTGACAACATTTATGATTCTATTCAGCTTGAGATTATTGAATTGTTTAAGATATTCAAATAGTGTTATAAGTTTTTCTTGCGTTTCCATGTTTATCACCTTTTACATATGATGAAAGTTTAGACTTTTGTCATCAACACTCAAATTACTTATCGATAATGTATTCGACATTTTTTGCTTAAATCCTGCTTGATGTTATTTTTTACCCAAATTTGATATTCTGAACCTCTCGCGAATTTATGCGATATGACAGAAACACTGTAACAAAAAAGCATGAGCCATAATACTCAGTGTGATTCACGTCAGAAATACATTTACCAAGTATTTAATGCTCATGCTATAAATCTAAAACTAAATCGTATTCAATTATATTACTTCAATCTTCATTGACGAGCGAGCCGACGACGTCGTATGTGAAGCCTTGCTCTATCTTCACGCGCACGATGTCGCCGGGCTGGCTTTTCGTGTCGCCCTCGATGTAGACCTGCCCATCGACCTCGGGCGCCTCGCGGTACGAGCGACCAATGGCGATATTTTCCTGCTCTTCGTCGCGGCCCTCGACGAGCACGTCGAGCACTTTGCCCTCTATGGACTGATTGACTTCCTCGGAAATTTTCGACTGGAGGCTCATGAGGTCATGGTAGCGCTCTTCCTTTATCTCCTCGGGCACTTGTCCGTCCATGTCAGCCGCCTGCGTGCCTTCCTCGCGCGAATACGTGAACACGCCAACTTTCGCGAAGCGCTGCTCTTCGACGAATTTCCTCAGCGACTGATACTGCGCGTCCGTCTCGCCGGGGAAACCGACAATGAACGTCGCGCGAATAGTGACGTCCTTTATGCGCTCGTGAATTTTCTTGAGCAGTGTCTCTATCGTCTCGCGCGTGTCGGCGCGGTGCATGCGCCTCAGCACTGCGTCGTGCGCATGCTGGAGCGGCAGGTCGACGTATTTGACGATTTTCGGCTCGCTCGCGATGGTATCGATGAGCTCATCCGTGAAAAATTTCGGATAAGAGTAGAGCACGCGAATGAAATGAATGCCGTCGATTTTGCAAAGATCTTTCAAAAGCTTCGCGAGCATCGGCTCGCCGTAGAGGTCGCGGCCATAGTTCGTCGTGTCCTGCGCGATGAGAACGATTTCTTTTGCGCCATTTTTCGCGAGCCTCTGTGTCTCGCTCACGATGTCTTCCATTTTGCGGCTCCTGTAGTGGCCGCGCACGAGCGGTATTGCGCAGAACGCACAGCCATTGTCGCAGCCCTCGGCGATTTTGACGTATGCGGTGTACGACGGCGTCGTCATGATGCGCGGCATGCGCGAGTCGTATATGACGTCAGACTCGCCCGTGAGCACGACGCGGTTGCCCTTCATCGTCTCGTCCACGGCCTCCATGATGCGCGGGAACGTGCCCGTGCCGAGAATGGCGTCCGCCTCCGGCATCTCGTCGAGGAGGTCCTGCCCGTAGCGCTGGCCGAGGCAGCCCGCTATGATGAGCGATTTGCAGTGGCCGTTCTCCGGCTTTTTGTAGTCCGCCATGTTGAGAACCGTCGTGATGGACTCCTCCTTCGCCGACTCGATGAACGCGCACGTATTGACGATGAGAATGTCCGCCTCCGACGGCTCCGGCGTGATTTCGATGCCGTTCTCCTTCAATATGCCGAGCATAACCTCCGTATCGACGAGATTTTTGGCACAGCCAAGGCTGACAAATCCTGCTTTCATTTTTACCTCCGTTTTTCTTCGATGAATAATGAGCTTTTGTATTTAACTGACATTTATAAAAAATTACAATGCAAATTCATTTTAAAATCGTCGATTGCCTCTGTTTTAATTTCCTGCAAATGATTATTGAAAAGATGAAGGGCGCACGAATGCGCCCCATTTTATTTGATTAGTCTTTGAATCTGACATTTTTGAGCCATTCGTTCAGCATCTCACTTTTCTGTCCGTCGTCGAAATCTGGCCTCTTGCTGAAAAGCACGCGATCCTTGCCGGCGTACATCTTGTACGCGAGGAGCGACTGATTCGTCGGCACGACATAGAGCTCAGCGCTGTGGAGCGCGAGCTGCGCCTCATCGGACAGGAGCCACTCGAGAAACGCTTTCGCGCCGCTGCTGTTTTCGTTGATGAGCGCGACGCCCGTCAGCATGTAGGCCGTGCCATCCGACGGATAGACCGCATGGACGGGGTATCCTTGGCCGAGGTATCTGATCGTCTCGCTGAGCGTCGCGATGGACGCGTCCACCTCGCCCATGCCCGCCATCCGCACGGGCGTCGAGAGATACTTGACGTACTGCACGACCTTCGGATGAATCGCCGCAAGCAGCGCGAGCGTCTTCGGCTCGCCGTACGCCGCTATCAACGAGAGATAGACGTTCGCCGAGGCATCGGCCGCGAGGAAGTCCGTCATGCCGACGCGCATTTTCGGATATGACGCGAACGTCTCCCATGTGCGTGGCACCGCAGGAAGCGACGCCATATAGTCGCTGTTGTAGCAGAAAACGACGGGATCGTACCATGTGCCCGTCCACGCCGCGTCGTCTGATTTGAATTCGTCCGGCACGGAGTCCGCCGCCTCCGACATATACGGCACGAATACGCCCTTATTGGCCGCCCGCTCAAGCACGAGACTATCCGCGAGTACCGCATCCGCCGTGAAGTGGCGTGTCCGCGCCTCGTCCGTGAGCTTTTCCGTAAGCTCTGACGGCGCCATCGGCACAAAGTCCACGTGAACTTTGTGCAGCGACTCATACTCCGCCGCCAGCATGCCCGCCTGCTCGGCAGGCATCGTCGTGTATATCGTGACGCGCTCGCCGCTCCTCCTGCCGCTCGTCTCATCGGCGTAGCTCTCCATGAATATGAGGCCGATGACAAAAACAGCCACGAGGCAAAAAGCCGCAACGATGAGCGATGAATACCGTTTCATCTGAAAATCTCCCAATAAAGCTTTTGATGCTTAAAGATTTTATCAAAACTAAATACTATGAAAAACAGAAAATCAGGGCGCAACGATGAGTGGTGCGCCCCAATTATTATTTGCAATCTAAAATGCCATATTATTGGAAATGCTGATTATTCTGCGCGAATCAATCAGCGTTTCTTATCTTTTATTGAGCCAGCTTGGCGGCTCGATTGAGAACTTCGGCATCATCGGCTGGGGCTGCTGCTGTGGTTGCTGAGGCTGTGGTGCCTGTGCCTGCGGCATCGGCTGTCCCTGCGGATTAGCATACTGCTGTCCGCCCATCGGCTGCTGCGCGTACGGCTGAGCCTGTGGCTGCACGTATTGCTGCGGCTGAGCGTACTGCTGCGGATTGACATACGGCTGTGCCTGCGGCGCGGCCTGCTGTGGCTTTGACGGGATGCCAATCTGCTCCTCCTCGTCCTCGAAGCGCGTCGCCACGACCGTCACGCGCACCGTGTCGCCCATCGTGTCATCGAAAGCCGTACCGAATATGATATTCGCGTCCTCGTGCGCGGCCTCCTGTATCGTCGAAGCTGCCTCGTTGACCTCGTACATCGAGACCTTGTCCTGGGAGCCCGTGACATTGATGAGGATGCTCCGCGCGCCCTGTATGCTCATCTCGAGAAGCGGCGACTCTATGGCGTTGTTTGTCGCGTCAAGCACGGCGTTCTCGCCGGAGCCCTCGCCCATGCCCATGAGCGCAGGACCCGCGTTCGACATCGTCGTCTCGACGTCAGCAAAGTCGAGATTGACGAAGCCATCCTGCGATATGAGGTCGGATATGCCCTGCACGCCCTTGTGCAGCACATCGTCCGCGAGCCTGAATGCGTCCATCATTGGCGTCTTCTTGTCGACCATCGAGAGGAGCTTGTCATTGGAAATCGTGATGATTGTGTCGACCTCGCGGCGAAGATTTGCGATGCCGCTCTCGGCATTCTGCTGACGACGACGCCCCTCGAATTTGAAAGGCTTCGTCACAACGGCGACCGCGAGAGCACCCGCCTCACGCGCACACGACGCCACGACTGGTGCCGCGCCGGTGCCCGTGCCGCCGCCCATGCCAGCCGTGATGAACACCATGTCGGCGCCCGTCAGCGCATCGAGCAAATCGTCGCGGCTCTCCTCTGCGGCCTTGTTGCCAATCTCAGGCTTTGCGCCCGCGCCGAGGCCGCGCGTCAACTTCTCGCCTATCTGTATGCGCTTCGGCGCAAGAGAATGAAGCAGCGCCTGCGCGTCCGTATTCACCGCAATGAACTCGACGCCCTTGAGCCCCGCGCTGATCATGCGGTTCACGGCATTGCTGCCGCCGCCGCCCACGCCGACGACCTTTATTTTAGCAAAATCATCCATCGCTGTATCATCCAACTCAATCACTATATAAACCCCCAAGCCATCCAAAGCTATCTGGATAAAAAGTCACAATTCACTTTCCTATTTTATCATCTATCGGCCATAATATCTACAAAAATTTTATCTTAAAAAATTATTTTTTCATCTTTGCACAACTTTGCACAACGTTTCAACGTGCGCCCCGTGGCAATCGTTTCCGTTCGCCTTTAGCAATGGAAAATTTCACGAAAATGAGATATAATTCATATAAAAGGAGATGATTGTGTGCCAGAGGACAAAAAAGACAGTGAGTCATCAGCCAATCGCAAGTACAAGGACAGGCTCTTTGTGGATTTGTTTTCCGACAAGGAAAATGCGCTCTCGCTTTTCAACGCGGCGAACGACACGAACTACACGGACATCGACAATCTCGAAATCGTCACGCTCAAAGATGTCCTGTACCTCACGATGAAAAATGACCTCGCGCTCCTGTTCCATGACTGCATCAATCTCATAGAGCAACAAAGCACAATCAACCCCAACATGCCGCTGCGAGGTTTCATATATGCGGCGAAGGAATACACGGAATGGCTCTCCAAAAATGAGATTGACATATACGGCACGAGGCTCGTGAAAATTCCCGCGCCAAAATATTTCGTGCTCTGCAACGCGAACAAGGAAATGCCCGAGTCGTGGGACGAGAAGCTGTCGAAAGCGTTCGCGCATGAGGCGGAAGGCTACGAATGGACAGCGCACGTGCTGAACATCAACGCGGGTCACAGCAAGAAAATAATGAGCCGATGCGAACCTCTAGAGGGTTACGCAACACTGATAAAGAAAATCAGAGACCATCAAGCGCAGGGCGAGACGCTGGAAAAGGCGATAATAAACGCCGTCAACGAATGCATCGACGAGGGCGTGCTGAAACAATATCTATTGGCAAACAAGTCGGGGGTGACGGACATGATTTTGACAGAGTACAACGAAGAACTTCACGACAGAACAATGAAGGATGAAGGACGCGCGGAGGGACGCGCGGAGGGGCGCGTTGAGGGACTTGCCAAGGGACGCGCCGAGGGACGCGCTGAAGGACGCATTGAAGGACGTGTCAATGCCATCGTTGACAACATACGCAGCTTGATGAAATCAGCAAAGTGGTCGCGCGACGAGGCCATGAATGCGTTGCAGATTCCACAGGACGAAAGAAAGACCATCGCCGCTCTGATATGACAAGTCGGGGGTGACGGACATGATTTTGACAGAATACAACGAAGAACTTCACGACAGAACTATGAAAGATGAGGGACGTGCCGAGGGACGTGCTGAAGGACGCATTGAGGGACGCGCGGAGGGGCATATCAGTACTATCGTTGACAACATACGAAGTCTTATGAAGTCGGCAAAATGGTCGCGCGACGAGGCCATGAACGCATTGCAGATACCGCAGGACGAAAGAAAAGCCATCGCCGCTTTGATATAACAAGTCGGGGGTGACAGACATGATTTTGACACATGCAAGTAAAGTTCGTTGCGCAATTTAGGAAAATTTCGCGACCCTCTCCGCCCCCTGCGGGGGCACCTCCCCCAGAGTGGGAGGCATAGCGAAAGCGATGCTTTACGATATAATGGAAAGTGAATGGAGGCTTCCCCCATAACTGTGGGTAAAACAGCATAAAAAGAAACCACTTGCACACTCTGCTATAGTAGAAGCTGCTAAACCAA
>OMWN01000102.1 GCA_900314765.1 uncultured Selenomonadales bacterium
AGGAAATCGCTGTTAATTGAGAAGGAGGTGAACGGCGCTCCTCACACGACTGAAGTCGCGTGTCTCCGCGCCGCTATTCGATGAAAAAGTCAATGTGTTGTGCGAATGCTTTTTCGTCTCAAACGCAAATGAGATGAAAAATTTTACGTTGCATTTGCGTTTCAATTATGATACGATTTTATAAAAATCGAGACAAAAGTGAGACGAAAATTGTGAAAGAGACAGCAACGGTCGAGGTCAAAGGGGATATTACGAATACGTTCCTCAAGACGGTGAGCGCATTCGCAAATTTCATGGACGGGAAAATCATTTTCGGCATATCAAATGACGGCGAAATCAAGGGCATCAAAAATCCAACGGAGGCCTGCTTGAGCATCGAGAATAAAATCAATGACTCCATTAGCCCAAAGCCCGATTTTTCGCTTAAGGTCAATCCACGGACAAACGTCATCACGCTGACAGTCTACGAGGGAATGGACAAACCGTATCGCTACAAGGGCAAGGCTTATCGCCGTAGTGATACCGCATCCGTAGAAGTTGACCACAAGGAGCTGCAGAGGCTGACGCTTCTGGGCGAGGGGCGCTATTTTGATGGCCTGCCCGCCCGCGTGTCTTCGTTGACGTTTCACCACCTCGGCGAAGCGCTAAAGCAGAAGCTCGAGGTGGCAGATATTTCCACTGACATATTGAAGACGCTAAATCTTTACTCGGAGCGTGACGGATACAATCATGCGGCGGAGCTCATGGCTGACGGGAATTCATTCCCCGGAATCGACATCGCGCGGTTTGGCAAGAGCATGGACGTCATATTGGGCAGGAAGCAATTCACGCATCAGTCTGTGCTGCTCCAATTCAAAAATGCAGTCGAGACGTACAGGACGTACTACATATATGAAGAAATAGACGGCGTAGAGCGGAAGCGCAGGGAAATGATACCAGAGAAGGCTTTTCGTGAGGCAATCGCAAATGCGATTGTGCACAGGCAGTGGGACATCGATGCGAATATCAGAGTGGCGCTCTTCCCTGACCGCATAGAGATTCATTCGCCGGGCGGACTGCCGTTCGGAGTGACGAAGGAGGACTATCTCAGAGGGTATGTCTCTGTCCTCAGAAATCCGATCATCGCGGCCATATTTTTCAGACTGCGCATCATTGAGACTTTTGGTACTGGAATATGGCGCATTCGTCAGGCGTACAGCGCATATGAGGCGAAGCCGCGCTTCGACATAACGGATAGTTCGGTGAATGTCACATTGCCCATCATCGAGGCATCGCGTCGCGTGACATCGGAGCAGCAGATGATATTGAATTTGTTCAAGGGCGGACGTATCCTGTCTCGCGCTGAAGTTTCGACGCAATGCGGAATGGAGAAGAACAAGGTGCTTCGTCTGATGAATGGCCTCATCGAAAATGGTTATCTGAAAAAAATGGGTGTCGGTAGAGGAACACAGTATTATATCGAGTGAAGCAACAACGTCTTTTTCGTCTCAAACGTAAATGAGACGAAAAATTTTGCGGCTTATTTGAGTTTCATGTTTGATGCAATCTTGTGAAAATCAAAGTAAAGATGAGACGAAAATCGTGAAGGAAATAGCTGTGGAATATTGCGTGAATAAATTATCATGGCAAATATAGGACAGTATGTCGAAGACAAGGGCAAAGGCTGTGATGTGTTGCTTTGTCCTCTGATGAAGATGATAAATTGCACGGATTAGAAAATTATAGAGCTTTTGAAAGTCGCATCCGAATTCAGCCGAAGGTGCCGTTGACGTTGTAATCAGAACATAAAGAAAACGCTGACGCGAATCTGATGAGTCATCAGAATCCGTGTCAGCGTTTTTGGTTAATGTGGGAATGTTCGTGCGTTATGCACATCGATCTCGCTTTGAAATAGGCATGTCTTTATCTTGCGTCGCTCGACATTCACAAATGGATTGAGGCATATTTTTTCGCGCAACTGAAATGATTGAAGCGTTTAAAATACGCCACGCGAAAATGTGCAACTAAAAAACGAAGCCTCATGATATAATGTAAAATATGAAATCATAGCGCGATGGAGGTGGGGATGATGAGCTGGGCGATTTTCGAGGTCATGGGGACGGTGGCGTTTGCTTTGTCGGGGACAATGGTAGGGCTCGCGCGGCGCATGGATGTTTTTGGCATCGCTGTGCTCGCGTGTGTCACGGCTGTGGGCGGCGGCATCATCCGTGACATCCTCGCAGGCATCGCGCCGCCGCTCGCCATGCGCGACCCGCTCGGCATATTTCTCGCGCTCGCCACAGCGGCGCTGGTGACGCTCATCTACACGCGCCTCCGTGTCTCGCGCGAGAGCCGTCACCGCATGGAGTTCCTCTACGATGTGTCGGACACGATAGGGCTCGCGGCTTTCACGGTCACGGGCGCGATGATGGGCGCCTACGCTCTGCCTGAGTCGAGCTATGTGTTCCCTGTGACGCTCGGCACGGTCACGGCCGTGGGCGGAGGCATCGTGCGCGACCTCCTCGCGATGCGCGTGCCGACAGTGCTGCGCATGGATGTGTACGCGAGTGCCTCCGTCGTCGGCGCTCTCGTTTACTGCGTCGTGGCTGGCACATCGAAGGATTTGGCGTCGTGGGCTTCTTTCGCGGTGGTCATCGTCATACGCATGCTCGCGCTCCGCTACGGATGGCAGCTCTATCATCCGCGCTCGAAGCGGAAGAAAAATGGGTCAGCCGAGCGCAGTATCGAGCAGCATCATGAGCGTGAAGCCTGCCGCGAAGCAGATGACGCCGATGTCTGAGTGCTCGCCCTCGCTCATCTCGGGGATGAGCTCCTCGACGACGACGTAGAGCATCGCGCCCGCCGCGAATGAGAGGCAGTACGGCATGAACGGCATGATGCTCGCGGCGAGCATGAGAGCGATGACGCCGCCGATGGGCTCGACGATGCCTGAGAGACAGCCGTATAAAGCGGCCTTGAGGCGCGACACGCCTTCGCTTCTGAGCGGCATGGAGACGATGGCGCCCTCGGGGAAGTTTTGTATGGCGATGCCGAGCGATATGGCGAGCGCGTCACCGAATGAGATGGCGCCGCCGTCCGTCAGCCAGCCTGCGATGACGACGCCGACGGCCATGCCCTCGGGGATGTTGTGAAGCGTGACGGCGAGTACCATCATCGTGGAGCGTGAGAGTGACGAGTGCGGGCCCTCGGCCTTTGATGCGAATTGGTGAATGTGCGGTATGACGTGGTCGAGCACCAAAAGGAAAAGCGTGCCGCCCCAAAATCCAATGACGGCGGGGACGGACGCCCATCGCCCGAGCGCGGCGCTCTCATCTATCGCGGGCATGATGAGGCTCCATATCGACGCCGCGACCATCACGCCCGCAGCAAATCCCGTGAGCGATTTTTCAACACGTTCACTCAGCATGCCGCGCATGAAGAAGACGCAGAGCGAGCCGAGGCACGTCCCGAGGAATGGAATCAAGAGGCACATGGCTGTGTCGTTGGTCATGATGTATCACCTTCTTAATAGATATAGATTTTCATAACGCAAATGGCGGGGGATGAAAAATTTTTCAGAGCGCCTAGTCCATGCCGCAGGCATGGACGTAACCCGTAGGGTGGCGAACAACCGAACTATGGGATATGATTTCTGTAAGTGGGTGTAGCGGTCGAAAGACCGCTGTAATACGAAGACGATTTGTCATAGTGAGCCATTAAGCGAAGAAAAATTTTTTATCCGTAGCCCGTGCCTCCTTTTATGTGTCAACTTATGAGAATTTATAGAAGCCAAAAAATTTTTCATCCTCGACACAAATTCGTCACATTCCGTTGATACTATATTATCATCGAAGAACGCAAAGAACAATCAATTAACAACAATTCATGCGGGAGGAATTTACTATGAAAAAGACAATCGTATCAATGATGGCAGGCGTTATGATGATGGCGGCAGTGCCGGTATTCGCGAGCGCGAGCACGGCCGAGGCGAGATGCTATGATGGCGGCGCGTATTGCGTCGATGGCGGCTCGTACTGCGGCACGGATCGCGCGAGAGATGAGGCATGCTGTGGCGGATATGGCGGCTACGGCGATTGCGGCTATGGCTATGGCCGCGGCCGCGACAGATGATTAGAGTGGCAGGTAATTAGAAAATGATTTGGCACGAATAAATGGACGATTGAAAATTTCCATAAAAATTTGGAGGCTTCTCCCATAACTGTGGGTAAGCCAGCATGAAAAAAGAAACCACTTGCACGCTCTGCTATAGTAGAAGTTGCCAAACA